>NZ_JACJPZ010000023.1:0-72652 GCF_014696335.1 Dolichospermum sp. FACHB-1250 | reverse complement strand
TTCTTACGCGTTACTCACCCGTCCGCCACTGTCTCCGAAAAGACCGTTCGACTTGCATGTGTTAAGCATACCGCCAGCGTTCATCCTGAGCCAGGATCAAACTCTCCATTTTGTTTGAGTTTGTTTTCGCTCTAAAACTTATCTCAAGTTTCAGAATCCTCTATAATTATCTTAATGACGAGGACTGGTTTAATCTATTCTTTCAAAGTATTATTTTTTCTCGGTTCAGTTGCCGTGAGTTGTTTCTCTCCCCGGCACTTATTCAATATATCAATCCTGCCGGTTATTGTCAAGGGTTTTTCAAAACTTTTTTTAAATCGGGTGAATTTAATTTCTGAATGCTTGTGGGATAAGGGATTCAGGTTGTGTTGAGGTAGTCCAAGCAATGATGTTGTCTATGGAATATGAAAAACCCCAGCAGTGGTTTGTAATGAATACAGTTCAGCGAAGTAATTACTCATATGCAAAGGGATTAAACGCAGTGCTTATGATATTCGCTGATGCTCATTAATTTTCGCTACTCTGTCCTAGCAGTTGAGGTTAATTATTTATTTGGAGGGCTTGGAGGGAGAAGTTTTTTGTAAATTTAGTGAGGCTTTATAAAGTTGTTTTTGTAGGGTGGTGTTTTTTTGTTTTTCTAAAGTGATTTCATTGAATCTTTCAACGGGGATAAACTTTTTCACTATTTGTTGAGACTGGTTGCAGTAATTGACAGCAATATCTTTTGCTTTACCGGGTAGTGCATTGACGCTTGTAGGATCATTACAGATTACTTGGGGAATGTCTTTGCTACCAATGATTTTTTTGATTTCTTCAAAGGCTTGCTGACGGACTGGCTCCATTTCTAATACAGCTTTTACATAGTTAGTTAATTCTGTATCGTTGACATTGAAAGTTTGAGCGACTGCTTGGGAATTGAAGCCAAAAGTACCAGAAATCAGACTTACAGTGGTAATACTTGCCAAAATCAAAGGTTGAGAGAGAATTTGGTGTAACCGATTGGTTAAATGAAGACTGTAAATTTCGATCATAATATAGTAGATGACTAAGTGACACAGAAAGAAAATCAAGAATATGATAATGGGTTTGAATTATTTTCTGAACCAGAAGTTCCGGTCAAGATGGAATAAATACTGCAAATGACTCAAAATTTAACCCCCCTAGTAAACCTCTGTGGACAGGGAGAGATTTAAAATCTAGTTTTTCCTCCAGAAAAAGTAAAATTCTTAACCATTTTGAGTATATATGTTGATGGGAATATCAGTTACTGTGGCATATTTGACACATCTCGATAACTTTGGTTTGTAGTGTTGAAGTTTCGGATGCACCTTGTTTGAGGCTTACTTCCAATTCTAACAGCACAGGTAAGGCCAAGATGAGTTGCTTTAATGGGAGAGATTTTACTTCTTGTTGTATAAAATAGATACGTTTAGGGTTGGTAACTTCCGCAGCTAGAGCGATCGCTTGCGGGTTGCGTTCACCGGTTTCCATCATCATTTTCACCAATAACCAGGTGCGAAATTGACCAATGAGTGTGGCAACTATTCGTAGCCCAGGTTCAGCTGAATTACTGAGATCATTTAAGATTCCTAAAGCTTTTGGAGTATCTCCAGTTCTAATGGCTGTTGCCAATTGTAAGGTATTCTGAGTAGTATTTCTGACTAACTCAGATACTATATTTACATCTAAAGGTTTGCGACTACTTTGGGTATAAAGACGTAATTTTTCTAGTTCATTGTAGAGAAGACGGGTATCATTACCTACTGACTCTGCTAATAGTTCGACGACTAGAGGATTTAATTTTACTCCCACGGTTTGAGCCGCTTGTTGAACTGATTGAACTAATAATTCTGTTTTCCAAGCAGGAATGAGAGGAAATTCACAAAATGTGGCAAATTGTTTGAGGAGTTTTGTACTTTTAAGGCGTTCATCTGGTTTATTGCGACTGGTCAATAGTAAAGTGGAATCTGGGGGTATGACTTTAACAGTCCGTTGTAATTCTGCTAAGATATGATCTGGACAGTTTTGGCTTATACTTGTGTTAATCAGCCAGACAAAACGACCACCTGCACCAAATGGAGGTGTCATCACTTGATTTAAAGCTTGGACAATAGAATCTGCTTGTTCTGGGGGAAATGAAGTATAATTAAAACTTGTCCATAGAGGATCAAGAATGCGCTCGCGCAAAATTACTATGGCTTTTTCCATAGCAAAATCATCTTCACCCCAATAAACATAAATTGGCATAGCAATTCAAAATTTCAAATCAATTTAGTCAAATCGAGTAATTTTCCCTACAATCTATCAAAAGAGCGCAAGGTGATCAAGATTGGACGACAACTACCAAACCTATTTAAACCGGGTAGCACGCATGACGCTACCAGAAGCCTACAAAACCCAAGTTCAGCATATTCAGGAATCTTCTAAATTTAGGGTTCATGGTGGGGTCAGGGAAGCTGCTCCTTTTCCCGGTTATACCCTAATTACCCCACCTGCAGAGGAAGATGCAAATAACGCTGCTTTCTACAGCCAAATACAAGCTTATCAACAGCAACTACTAGACCTACCCATTAGTGGTGATTTGATTGTACCCGTTCCTGCTGCTAGTTTTCATCTGACAGTGGCGGATTTGATTTGGGACAGCGCTTTTGATCATGCTTGTCAAAAAAATCCCCAATTTGCTGAAGAGTTAAATTCTCAGTTATTTGAGAGGTTTCAACAATATCAACAGTTGATGACAAATGGATCTAATCCCATCTCTTGGCAAATGTTAGGATTAATTGTTATGCCTAGAGCTATAGGTGTGTGTTTAGTACCCAAGGATAAACGTTCTTATGAGGAAATTATTCAATTTCGGCGGATAATTTATCAAAATCGCAAATTAATGGGCTTAGGTATTGAGCAACATTATCATTTTACTGCCCATATCACCTTAGGGTATTTTGGTGAAATTTCACCGGAATTAGACCGGGTAAGACTCAGTGATACATTTTCTGATTTTAATCAGTCGTTGTCATTAAATATCCCAGATTTCCTCCTTAATAAGGTGGAATTGCGAAAATTTGACGATATGACCCACTATTATCGTCAACCAGACTGGCCGAGTTTATATTTTTAAAGCTAGGGGCGAATTATATTCGCTACTATAAAACCATAGTCCGCTGCTGCGGACTAGGATAAAATAAAAAGCCAACGTAATTTGCTCCTACACAAATAGATTACGCCGATACGGGGTCAGATAAAATTAAGTATAAAAACAAACACCAGCTAATTCGTTAAAGGTATGGATATTTGCAGCCTAGTTAACTGTCCTGTGGCTTTATTTTTGGTCGTTAAAGGTAAAATTTCTAACTTTCCTCCCATTAAATCTATTAAGGTTTGATTGAGTAAAAGTTTCATTCCTGGTGACAGAACTATATTTGTTTCAAATATCGGATTTTCCACTTCCATTAAATCCATAGATTCACTGATAATTACAGCATCACTTGGTATATCTAAGCAAATATTAACACAATTACCTGTGGACGACAAATGACTAGAAAGATTAATATTACCTGCTTCCTTATGCTCAATTGTACTCTCTATTAAATTGATTAATACTTGTTTAAGCCAGCGGGAATCTGCGAAAATGTAAATTTCTGGATCTGGTGGTGATAAAGTAAAAGGATAATTACAATTGGCTGCTAATAAATAAGTTAATTTATAAACTTCTTCTAAAAATTCAGCTAATTGAAAACTGTGAATATCTAATTTATTTCTCCCAGATTCTATTTTGGAAATATTCAGAATTTCATCAAGTAGTTTTAGTAACTTGAGAGATTTTTCATAAGCTTGGCCAATAAATTCCCGCTCTTCTTCGGGATTTTCACACAAATCTGCTAAAATTAATTGATGTAATCCCATTATACTACTCAATGGCGATCGCAATTCATGACTAATTCTGGCTAAAAACCCTGCTTTAAACTGACTCATTTCCTGGGCTTTATAGTATGCTAATTGGGTTTGCTTCAATTCTTGCAAAAGTTCCGTTTCTCGATGTTGTGAAGCATTTAAAGCACTAATGGGCGAAGATTCAGAAGATTCTAAAAGTAACTTATAAAAACATAAACCTATACCTATACCTATTCCTAAATATAACCAATTACTAAAATTCATCATCATCTAATTTAATACTACCTTGTCGTAAAATCTGCCAATTTTTCCCTGTCCATTTAGCAACGGTGGAAGGGATTCCTAAACCTTGGTATCCTATTGATTCTAAAGTCAGAATCTCTGGAAATTGAGATTCTATTTCCGCTTTTTTTTCCAAAGCAGGTTGACCTGATAAATTAGCACTAGTTGTAGCCATTGGACCTGTTTCCGTCAAAATAATTTGAGCAACTTTATTATTTGGGACTCTAATACCAATGGTAGTTAAATCAGCAGTATTCATCACTTGGGGAATTTTGTCACTAGCTGGTAAAACTAAAGTTAACGCACCTGGCCAATATTTATTGACAACTTTTTGCCAAATTTGGTATTCTATCTGACTACCTTGAACATAATCCCACAAATCTTCAGCAATGGCCGCCATCAAAATCAATGGTTTATCCAAACTGCGCTTTTTAGCAGTATAAATTAATTCTGCTTGTTGTGGTATGGTCGCTAATGCGGGGACTGTATCTGTGGGGAAACTGATTAATTTTCCAGCTTTAGCAGCTTTGATCAGGATTTCTAGGGAAACTTCTGTCATATTTATATTTGTAAGTGAAAGTATGAATTGTGTTTCGCGCAAAGTCGCAAAGTCGCAAAGTTTAAGATTTTAATTTTTCCTTTTTCTAGTCTAATTCAGTAAGACTGATTTTTAACACAGCTTTTTTGCAAGCAATGAAAATTCAATTTTTGCTCAGGTTTCTGATTTTATTGAGTTTAGTGGAGACAATAACTGCTTGTGGTTTCCTCTCTACTTATGCTAATTATCAGTCTGATTCTTTACCCGCACCAACAATGAATAGTAATAAGTCTTTAGTAAAAAAAGTAATTCTTATCGCTAGGGAAGAAAATTTACCACCTTTGGGTGTTCCTATTGACCCTCAAAGGAATATTGGCTTTGCTTCGGTCTTTTTACGTTTAGAAAATCCCCAATTAACTCCTGTAACTGTTAGGGTTACTAAGGTAGAAATTCGTAATTTATCAAATGAAGAGTTACAAAGTTTTCAGCAGTCACCCCAGGAAATCCAGTTAAAACCCTTAGAAAATTCTGAGGTGGTTTTGCAGTTGACTAATAAAAGCGGTTATATAGGTAGTGATAAAGTTAAAGCGATTGTTACCTATAAAATAGCAGAAGAAACTAATATAATCGAGTCAGAACCAGTTGAAGTTAGCCGTTAAGCTGTTCTGACTCTCAATATACATACCAGCAATTTTAATCGTCGAATAACATCCTAAAACCCATTAAGCTTCTAATCCATGATTTAGAGATTTTTACGAGCTACAGCAAAACGCTCAATTCCAGCTAAATCAGCATGAATGGAAATATTGCTATAACTACCATGATTTTCTAACAATTCTGCCACGGTTTCTGCCTGTCCCGCCATCATTTCCACCAACCAAACGCCACCAGGACGCAAATAATCGGGGGAAACTGTGATTAAATGACGAATATGGTCTAAACCATCTGCACCACCGTCTAAAGCTAAATGTGGCTCGTGTTTAACTACTTCCGGTTGTAAAGTGAGGACAGTATCACTGGGAATATATGGCGGGTTTGATATCATACAACTAAATTGACCTTTGAGAAATTCCAAGGGTTGCCACCAAGAACCGTGATAAAATTGAATCCGTTCCCCAAAACCTAAATTTTTAGCATTGGTTTGGGCTACGGTTAAGGCTGCGGAACTAATATCTACGGCATGAATTGTGGCATTTGTCAATACCTCGGCTATGGAAAAAGCGATCGCTCCGCTACCAGTTCCCAAATCCGCCCAGTGTCCTGCTCTCATGTTATCATCACCAGCAGTGATCGCTAGATCAATTAACATTTCTGTTTCTGGTCTGGGAATTAAGACTCCTTGGTTAACCGTGAGTTGAAACTTGCGCCAAGATGTCATACCTGCTATATACTGGACTGGTAAACGATCATTTAATCGCTTTTGCCACAATTGCTCTAATTCTGTTAAAGACAATTGTATGGGGATTTGATCCCAATTCTTGAAATTTTCCAAACGCAGTGCCAATCTGTCTAAATTCGTAATTGTTTGTAATAGCCAGTCTACTTCCATTGGAGGTATATCCGATGCTGTAGCGGCTTGAATAGAGGCATTGCGCCACTGCCAAAGTTCTAAACCAGAAACTATTTGATTTAGCTCTAACATACTGATTATGGCGGGTAAAGGTAATTTGGTGTTTATGGTAGTATGAGTTATATTTCGCGCCAAGACGCTAAGGAGCAAAGACGCAAAGTTGGAGATCAGAGGTTTTCTGTGGGTATTCAGTGGAAAAAACCATATCTTATGATTTCTAATACACAATGGGGTAAATTAGTCAACCATTACAAATCTTTGGTTTTTTATACTCCAATTTATCAAAGACGGTTATAGTGATTCTGGGTTGGGGATTATTTTTTCTTTTGTTGGTTTGGAGGTAGAGAACGAATAAATTCTATGGACTCTCGTGAGGGAAACAAGAAAATTTTACTAGTGTTGGGATCTTTGCTTTCAGTCAGTATTTTAATCACTCCATCTAAATCTACTACTTGAATTTCTGTATTTGCTGCTTCCTGTGGTTTAGCTTTTTTGAAGGCTTCTAAAAGCGCCACTGCTTGTTCTTTATCGAAATAGAAGGGAATGTAACGTTCATTACTTTGGGAAACGGGAATTGTCAAATAGTTGTTTCCCTGCTTAAATTTCGGCACAAATAAAGGAATACCATTAAATTGCTGAACAGGTTTCCCACTGGAATTCAAAATACTTTTAGCTGAGTCAACTTGTTGTTTTGTGGGTACTAAGGTAAAAATTACCCCGGAATCTTTTTTCTTTTTATTTTCTAACACCAGGTTATAGTAACCTGCTAAAGAAACAGATCTAACCTGGATAGTGCTTGCTAACTGAGGATTTTCTTTTTTCAGCTTACCTTCGAGGAATTTTTGAGCATCTTGCTTACTAATAAAAAAGCCTATTTGGGAAATAGTTTTGGATTGATTTTTTCTGGAAATAACTACAAATTCACCTTGAGGATTAGCCAGTGTAAATACTGGTACTTCTTGTAAGGCTTTTACTACTTGCTCCTGTGGTAACGCTAATGCTTGCGAGTTATTTATTCCTGATATTCCCGCAAATATCACACTCCCCGCAATACCTAAAGTTACGCCCCAACGAACTAATGATTTCATGATTACTCCTCACTTTAATAATTTAATTAATGTCAACAAATATACAACTTATTGTCGTATTTATATACATTAATCAGTTTTAGTAATGTTTTATAAGACCCATTACCAATTACCCATTACCCATTACCCATTACCCATTACCAATTACCCATTACCAATTACCCATTACCCATTACCCATTACCCATTACCTATCTTTTACACCTGACTGTACAAAAGATAACTATAAGGTTCTTCCAGGGATTGAACGGTACTGGATTTTATGTTATCTAAATAACGTACTAATAACTGGACTTGTTGAGAATTGGGACGATAGGAAAGATTACCCTGTTTTTCAAATAGAGGTGATATACCGGAAGACAGAGAAGCTATAGCGTTGTAGTCAGGATTTTGTTGGGAGTTATCAGTCAGCCAAAGGTTGTCTGTAGCAGTGGGAATTAAACCTGGGGGTAGTTCACCTTCCAGGAAAGCTAATAATCGTTGTTGACAGATACGGGTATTGATACCACGATTTTCAAATAACTGCAAGACTTCACCAAAAGATAAAGAACGTTCGGGTAATAGTTTCAGCAATTCAGAAAATAAGAAATAATCTGTGTATTGTTGCTTAGGTATGTCTAGAACTTGGGGATGTAAAGGTAACATGACTAAACCTAATGCCACCCGACTACAATTGGGAGTACCATTTTCACCAAGATATAAGTCTTGAATAATCTTAGCATTGGGCAGTTTTTGCCGCAACCAACGGTTAATAGTACCCACACCCGCTACACCACCGCCAATAATAACTTGATTAATAGCTTCGGTGGGAATACCACGGGCTACTAATAATTTATTCAATTCTCGGTTCAGACGACGGACAAAGGGGACAAAAACTTGACTTTCTAAATCTCGGCGTTGTAATGTCCAACTCTGATCAGCAAATTCTAGGGTAAAGGTTTCTTGATGCTGTAAAATCAACTTTAAGGCCAAAGCGGCGTCTAATAAAGCTTGTCCCAGAACGGAACTTTCTAGATACTGCTGGAGACGAATCCGCGTTTGTGTATCTGGTTCTCCCACTTTAGGTAATGTCAATGCTTCTAAACTTAAATTAGAAAATTGCATTTCGTCTAAACCAGGGATTGACGGTTGCCAATGCCAAGGATCAATATTAGCAGATTCATGATGGTCTTGTCCAGCTTGGCGAGGTTGACGGGATTTTGGTGGTAGTAGTAACTGACAGATAATATCTTGTTCGATGCCCTTCCCGGAATAGGCAAAACTGTGAAGCATGAAATCTTTGTGTGTTAATTCTCCCAAATTTGCAGGTATATCTACCAGTGCCATTTCTGTAGATATTGCGCCAATGTTGATGGCTAAAGTGTTACCCATCACGGGATAATCACTAATTTTTAAGGGTTGTAAACCCTGATTTTCGCTAATTTGGATAGATTGGCCATTGACACTATCTAATTCTGGTAGTAGAGTGGCGATCGCTTCCTCGACAAAAAAGATTTGTTGGGGATGGGAGACAAGTTGACTGGTAAGAATGGCTTCCCGAATATTAAAGCGATATTGTTCGCTCCAATTAGCAGGACAGGTACAAATTACACCGCTGATATTTTTAATCACTTTAGAGAAAGTTTGTGTATTCATACCCACAGCATTAGCAATTAAAGCGGGTGTGGTGCTAGTTTGACTAGACCTCAAAGTTAAGAGTAGTTTCGAGAGGGATCTAATGATCCAAATCAATGGACCTGCGGAAAATTCATTTAATTGTAACATTGGTTCCCATTTTTGGCCTGCTTGCTGGTAGGGAACTGCTATTTGTAAATAAGGCTTTAATTGTGCTGAATAAAGATGATAGGGAACTGATGATTGGGGAAAGGCTGTTTCTCCGCTTTTTTCTTGATTAGTAGCTGCATTTGTAGGTAAATAAACTTCAGCAGGTAACCGGAATGATTGCTGAAAATCAGTATTGCTATTTGGGTTTTCTGCTGACCAATAAATTGGATAAACTACTAATTTGGAGTGATTTAATAAAGCCGCAGAAATTCCGGTGGTTCCTACATCAATTCCTAAATACCAAGTAGAATTTAAAGTATCTTCTGGTAGAAGATCATTATTTCCACCATTGGTAATTGAAGGTTGAATAGCAGTGATTGGAGATTGCTGACTAGTAATTGGAGATTGGAAAAAATCTTCTTTTTTATCTTCTATGTTTGTTACAGTTATTGAACTTAAATCTACGAACTGACTAGGAATTTCATTATCTAAATTAGTTGCAGATTCCTGATCATAATCTACATAATCTAATGGTAGATCAAAATTATCTAACAAAGATAGTAAATCTCGCTCTGAAGCAGCGGAAAAATAGTTATCAAAACCCAAATCCTGATTTTCATATTCTGTACTTGGTGATAATATTACCACAGAAATATCTTTTGATGATTCCGAGAGGATTTCTTCATTACTAGTATCAATCAACAAATCAGTTAAAACTGTAATTGTATCGGCACTATTTTCTTCTAATTCAATTGTTGCTTTACCCTCTTTAGGAGTATGGGAAATTATTGTTTGGTAATTGTAGTTCTGAGCATCTTGTGATTCACCCCTAATGCTTGGAATTGAAAGCAAATCTTCTTGTGCTTCTGCTGATATAGAAGGTGTTAATAAATCATTACTAACAACTTCACTAACAACTTCAGAAGCAGTGGATAAATTGCCATCTTCTTCGAGAACAGGATCATGATAAAATGATAAATTTAGTGGTGAAGAAATTTCAGTATTAAAGAAACTTGCATAAAGATCATCTACTTGATCAGAACTTGTTAACTCTAACTCCTTTACAGATTTTGGTTGTTCCTGTAATAACTCTGTTTCCAAAGTAACTGGTGTTATTTTCCCATGGGAAGTTTCTCCAGACAAATCTTGCAATTTTTTTAATTCTTCCCAACCTGGATACTCAGCTATTTCCGGGTTCACACTAGAAACCAACGGCTCACTAATTAGGGATTGCTGTTGTAAATATTGAGTTAAATTATTCAGGAAATTTGCCATTAACTGTTCACCTTGCATCCCCTGACCGTGCATTTTTGCTAGTGCTTGGGACAGGGAATGATAATAGGTGTTAATATTGTGTTCTAAAGCCTCAAAAACAATATTTACAGTTCCATCTAAGGAAAGCAAACGTTGATCTAAATTACGTGCTAAATTCGCTAACTGTTCTACCCGTTCTGCTGATTCCAAAATAGGTTGTATAGCAGCAGTAATAGCTTCTAAATTCTGTTGATTAGGATTAATTATAGGACTAGCGTTTAATTTTAAATGCGCGTCCAAGCGACCCATGAGGACTTCTAGGAATTGAGAAATGATCTGCTCTTGGTTTGCGAACTGCTGACTGAAAGAAGGGTTTTGCAATTGCTTTTGTTCTAATTGTCTAATTTCCTGTATCAAACTGGCTCTTTCTGCTAAGAGCCTTGATAATTCCGCTTGTAAGGGCTGAAGTAAAACCGTCAGTTCTTGTTTAATTTCTACAGTTGAAATCTTACTTGCCTCTGATGCGCTTAAAGTAGACTCAAAGACGAAAGGGGGATGACTCTGTTGGTTAAATTGCGTCAACAGGGATGATAATGGTTGTGTGGGAGATGGTTGAGTTGTTTCGGCTGGGATTTCATCCTCTTGTACTTGATGCTCGCTGAGTTGAACTAAAAAGTCATGCACTCGTTGTAAAATCTCTTTTTCCCTTTGTCTTTGGTTAGATAGGAATTTAGAAAGACCTTTACCACTGTGGGACAGTAAGTGATCAATATCTGCAATTAGTTGCTGAATTTCATCAGTATGGGAAGTCACGTTAATTTACCTGAGTTAAAATTGGACGTTAATGTGTAAAGCTTGACAATTACGGAAGTTGGTTAGCTGAAAATTCCTTTATTATACATTCATTGTCAAAGCTAGTACGGGTCTGCTGATTCCTTGACAATTATGCCATAATTGCTGAATTTTTGTGATATTTAATCTAGTGAAACGCTAACAGTAAAATACCAATTCTATAGGAGGTTTGTGCGCTATATTAACATGAGGCAATTGATCAATTACCCCTAAAATCTGGATAAGTAAAAAGCCGTACATACAAGTATTCCCGACCAGCTTTGGCAAAACCATAGTTTAATTTAATTACCTCCCCATGAGTATTGTTGATTCCCTACCAGAAGAACCAGAGGCAGATCCATCTCTTGCATCTCCTACCCAAAGCCAATTACAGTATCAATCTCTCAATGTTGATAGTCCGTTAAAAATGGTAGAAACGGCTTTTTTAGCCAGTACGGCGAGTTTAATTTGGTTTATTAATTTTTACTTTCCTCTAGGTCCAGTATTGCGGGTACTTTTTCCTATACCCATCGCTTTAGTATATTTACGTTGGGGGAAACGTGCAGCTTGGATGGCCGCAGTGACTTCTGGTTTACTATTAGCTGTGTTAATGGGACCTGTTCGCAGTTTGTTATTTGTTATGCCTTTTGCCTTTATGGGTGTGCTATTAGGGGCTACTTGGCATCGTCGTGTACCGTGGATTGTTTCTATCATTTTAGGGACTTTGCTGGGGACTTTAGGCGTGTTTTTCCGACTGTGGTTTTTATCCCTGTTATCCGGTGAAGACCTGTGGGTTTATGTAATTAACCAAGTAACGGCAATTATTGATTGGATTTTTTTACACTTGGAATTATTGACAACGCCCAATTTATTGTTAATTCAATTAGGAGCGATCGCTTTAATTCTCATTAATAATTTTATTTACTTATTTATAGTTCACCTTGTCGCTTGGTTACTTTTGGACGCTATTGGTAATTCTATTCCCCGGCCACCACGTTGGATACAGGTCTTAATGGATTATGATTAATATATACACACAGGTATCTCTTGGGGAAGCATGGCTTCATCGCTATCGAGGTAAATTACCAATATTTGCTTGTATTTTAGGATTTACGGAAACTGGTTTAATTCCTGGTATTTCTGCGGCTGGTTTAACTCCAGAAGACCGCCAATATACGGCTTGCGCTGATGCAGAATTTCTCTATTACGGCCCTGAATATTACCCTAAGTATCCCCTCCCTCCCTTGACTTCGGGTGCCTCTCCTGTGCTGATTTCCCGGGCGGTGGTGGCTAATTTACACATCCCTGTTTACCTGTTTAATGCGGGATTGTTACATATTCCACCAGTACCATTAATAGATTTAGGTGGTATGGCCGCCAGGTGTTTAAGTCAGGGTGCGGCTATGGATATAGCTACGGTTAAACAATTGTTAACAGAGGGATTACGCTGGGGTTCTCAATTAAGTTATGATGCTGCTAATAGTTATTTAATTTTAAGTGAGTGCGTCGTCGGGGGAACAACAACAGCTTTAGCTATTTTAACGGGGTTGGGTATTGATGCGGTTGATAAGGTTAATAGTAGTCATGCTGTGTGTAATCATAAGCAAAAATGGGATTTAGTACAGACTGGATTAGCAAAATTAAAAATATCTTCCTCAGTAGATCCTTTAGAACTTGTAGCAGCGGTAGGAGATCCAATGCAAGTGGTAGTAGCAGGAATGGCGATCGCTGCTAGTCGAAGTTGTGGGGTATTATTGGGTGGGGGTACGCAGATGTTGGCGGTCTATGCTTTAATTCAAGCGATCGCCCACACATACTCTTTATCCTGGAAACCCGCAGAAATTGTCATTGGTACAACCCGCTGGGTAGCGGAAGATCCTACCGGTGCAACAATTGATCTAGCCCAGAGTTTCAGTAAAAACAGCATTCCTCCCTTATTAGCAACAAAATTGAGTTTTGCTAATTCTCGATATCCCCAACTTCAAGCTTATGAAAGGGGTTTTGTGAAAGAAGGTGTTGGTGCTGGTGCGGCCTGTATTGCTGCTTCCTTAAGTCAAAATTGGCAGCAAAATCAACTGTTAGCGGCTATAGAAGCGGAAATAGAAAAACTTAGCAGCAACCAAGAAACTAAGTAAGAAACTAAGAAATCCTCTGTCTAAGTAACTGTTCTTCTAGGGCTGCAATGCGGTGATAGGCTGCGGTTAACTGGGTTGTTAACCGTTGAATTTGAATTTCTGGGGTTATTTGTCTATCTCTGGCTTGATAATTTATGTCTGGATAGATCATAGAATCTGTTAAAACATCTTTATGCTCCAATTTATGCTCCAATTCTTTGGACTTATACCCTTGAGGCTGTTTCTTTTCTAGATAATGTTCTATGGCTGGTAATTTCTCCAAAGACGAATCTGACAAGGCTTGGGATAGCCGCATATCCAGCTTGGCAATTATTTCATAGATGGCATTAACTTTCTGGGTTAAGGTGAGAATTTGTTTTTCTAGTGATTCCATTTAAGACCTACATCGAAAAATATTTGATCTATGTTATTCACTTTACTGACGATTTTAGCTATACTTATGGATCATTTAACTTTTCATGACTTTTTGGCTGATGGGAATGATTTTTAGTAACTATAGAGATAAATCAATAATATTGATAAGTTAATCTAGTGGTAATTAACAGCCTAGCATAAAATTGAGCAGTCAAAGAATCAATTAAGATAGGTAAATTTTGAAGATAAATATATTCAATCTCTCTTGTGAGAAATAAGCGATCGCATTAACAAACATTGAATGCAGCCTTAGCTATAAATTGTGTTGCTACAAGTTTAACTTGTTTAACTTGAAAATAGCGCGGTGTGGTATTAACCATACATAATGATGCAATAACAGAACTTACGCAACGAGAAGAGGTAGAAAAAAAGTCCACCTGTGTGGACTAATAAAAAATTCAATATTTTCAACCCACCTAAGTGGGTTTTGTTTGTGTAGATGCGATTTCTCACCGCCCTAATTGCTAATGATGATGGTGATGATGAGTAATAGCTGAATGTGAATTAACAGCCATTCCTTCTGTTGCCATTAACTCGGCAATATGTACATTTGCCCATTCAGCAGCCATAGCTAAAAATTGGGGATGATCATTCACACAAGCCATTTGTAAATAATCTACATCTGGATGTTGTTTTTCCAAATCATGAATAATGTGGTGAACATCTAACAAAGTTTCATGATTTTCCGTTGCAAAACCAATAGGCATAAATAGAATTACCTTTGCACCCAATTGAATCAAATTTTGAGCAGCTTGGGTAGCATTTGGTTGTGTCCATTCAATTAATGGAGTATCATGATTCAACCAGCCTACAGAAATTAACGGATAATTGTTAATTAACTTGTTTCTAACTAACTCGTACATGGCTTGACTTTCATCAATTCCCGACGTAAAGCCTTTGGCTTTGTGGGGACAACCATGATTCATCAGGATAATACCAATTTGCGAAGGTAAATAACCTGTAGCCAAATCAGTATGAATTTTTTCTTCTACCAAATGCGCCATTAAATCAATATATTTTGGCTCATTATAGAAGGAAGGAATATATCTTTGAGCTTTGATCCAATGTTCATCACCATCAGCTAATTCTACCAGGGCATTATTCACTTGTTCAATGGCAATACCGCTGGTAAAAATGGAATCAACCACCAATAATGGATAAATCAGCAGTTTGCTAAAACCTTGATTTTTAATTTCGGCTAAAACTTGATTTGGTAAAAAAGGAGCGCAAAAGTTAAAGGCTTTGAAAACTTGAACACCATTACCCCATTTATGTTGTAATTCGTGTTCAATACCTGCTCTTTGTCTTTCAAAGATGGCATTGTGTGGCGAGATAAAATCGTGGTGTGTGTGTCCCCATTCATGACGATCAAATAATGCCAAAAGCTTGGCTAAAGGGGGATAAATCCAAGTAGGAACAGGAGCGAATTTAGCAGTCAGTAAATTTAAAGCTTGTTCGTTATAATTAGCAAAATCTTCGTAGCTCTCAACTTCGCCATAGCCCATGAGTAACACGGCTACACGGTCTTTAGTGGGTAGATGCTCGTGGCTATGGGTAGCGTGCAGTTTTTCCGGGGTTGCAACCACAATGAGTTCCTCAAGATAACCAAAACAAGGAGAGAACCCTAGAAAGTCCCTAGATTATTTCTCTCACTTCGTAGCATGATATCCTATCCAGGGGGATAGGATAAATATCAACACAAAAATACACATCTGAACAATCAAACTGCTGATTTTGGTACAAACCAAGGCTAGATTTGTCCTCAATTCATATTCTACACCCTGGTACTTCAAACTCCTAAAATTAGTTGTATGATATTTTGATGTGTTCAAGGCCAGTTATATTAGTAATACGCCCCGACTATGCTGTAAGTTAGACTAGCAAGCACTAATGAGGTAATAATTACATAAATAAATTCTCCCTCTAACAGAAACGTTAATAAAGAGATAATTACACGCAAGATAGGGACAGCAATTAGTATTAACAGTCCTAGTTGAATGATTCCCTGAGAACTACCCGTAAAAGCGGCATTGACTACACCTGTTGGTGAGTGAAATTGAGATTCTGTACCTATAAATACTTGATATTCAGCAATATCCGAGCCATGATTAATTAAGTATAAAATACCCCCAGATAATACTACATAACTAGCAATTAAAACTCCGTACATGAGTAATTTGCTGAGTAAGTATTCTAACTTTTGTTCAGTTGTTGATTTTGTCAGTTTTTGATTGCTAACAATTTGATCATGATAATTTTGTACTGTGTGAGTGAGGTATTGTTCTTTTAAATGTTGAAGATCAGAATCTTCTTCCTCCGGTTTAAAAGCGAGGTTTCCAAATTCTGTTTCCATTTGTGCTGAGGAAGTCCACCGAAAACCAGAATTTAATTTATACATAATCACACACTCCCTATGAGACTGTTGTAGACCATTTTTAATGCCATTAATACCAACACAAAGCTGAAAATAATTCTCAAAATCTGGGTTTTAGCACCCATTAAGATTCTCGCACCCAAAAAAGCACCTGGTAATACTCCTAACATGACTGGCATGGATAAACCCGGATCTATATATCCATGGGTTAAATAAACACCAGAAGAAGCTGCAGCTGTGACACCAATCATAAAATTGCTTGTGGTGGTGGAAACTTTAAAAGGTAGACCCATGGCTTGGTCCATAGCCAATACTTTGAATGCTCCCGAACCAATTCCCAATAAACCGGAAAGCATTCCTGCTACTAACATAATACTGAACCCAGCAGGTAAAGCATAGACCTGATAGGGTATTACACGGTCATGACTGGGGTAAGTACCATTAAGTTGCAGATATTCTGCTAAAGGATCTGGTGCAATAATTTCTGTTTGTTCTGGTCTGGGTCGTTGAGACAGATATGCTGAATAAATTAGCACAATTGCTAAAATTAAGCATAGTATTTTTACTGGTACGTGGACTGTCAGTAAAGCACCAATAAGTGCGCCAATAGTGGTGGCTACTTCCAGGAACATTCCTAAGCGTAAATTGGCGTAGCCTTTTTTAATGTATGTAGAAGCTGAACCTAAGGATGTGGCAATTACTGACACTAATGATGCACCAACCGCATAGCGAATATCAACACCAAAGACGGAAGTTAATAATGGAACTATGACAACTCCACCACCTAAACCCGTTAATGCACCTACTAGGCCGGCGCTAAATGAACCCAGCCAAACTAGTAAAGAAAATGCTAGTATGCTCAATTTTAGGCCCTCTTTTTTCAATCTATTTTCTCAAGACTGGTATACCCATAAGACAGCTATAAATTTCGTCTTTTTATTAGGCTACAAAATTGAGAATATCATATTTTTTCAATTGACTATTTATTTAGTTTTATGAAGAATACAATCCCACATAACTGTAGTTTCTATGATCATCTCTACTATGCAATATCATCATAAAAATATGGATTAATTTATAGAGACTGACACTAGACTTTTGATAAGTTTAATGTTAAACTACGGTAAATCAATCTGGTTTTAGTATTTTATGCAAATTTGAAAAATCACACCATGGATGTTCACCAAATAGAAAAAGTGATCCTTGAATATTTTCACGTCACAACTAAAACACACTATTAAATAGGAATATGGACTACTTATTATTACCCATTTTTAGCTTTTTTATTGGCATGATTGTTGGTATAACAGGAATAGGTGGAGCGTCTTTGATCACTCCTATGTTGATTTTTTTCTTTCACGTACCGCCTTCTATTGCTATCAGTTCTGATGTTGTAGCTGCTACATTAATGAAAGTAGTAGGGAGTTGGAAACACTGGCAACAAAAAACCATTGATGTAGATTTAGTTAAATGGCTGGCAATGGGTAGCGTTTCTGGTTCATTGCTGGGTGTAGCAGTTTTATACCAACTGAGAAAGACTGGAGAACATCACATAGATAGCCTGTTGCTACGGTTATTAGGAGTAATGATTGTTATAGTCACATTGACAGCATTAATACAAATGTTTTTAGTGACTTTTTTTCCCAAAATCAATTTACCCGAACTGCCACAATTAAATGTAAACACCAATAAAGGACGTTTGATTACCGTAATTATTGGTGGAATTTTAGGTTTCTGTGTGGGTATGACCAGCGTTTCATCAGGTTCTATTTTTGCGCTGGTTTTGATGACATTTTTCCGGTTAGAAGCCCGTAAATTAGTGGGTACAGATATTACTCAAGCAGCAATTTTATTAATATTTACATCTTTGGGACATCTGACATTGGGAACTGTTGATTTAAATTTAGTAATCCCAATTTGGATAGGTTCTGTTCCCGGAGTGATTATCGGTGCGAAACTTTGTGAGATTATCCCTCTGAGTCCACTAAGATTTACTATTTATGGAATTTTAATGATGGTAAGTTGGAAATTAGTTGCACAAACATAATTACTCCTCGTCTCTCTACATTTTAATTTGTCTTTAAAGTACAAGTTGTAGGGTGCTTTGCTACTGCATAAATCCTGCAAATAAACAGATTCTTGATATCTGACGCACCTTACCAATGATAAAACTCTTGTGGTGCGGGCATCTTGCCCGCATAAAGTATACCTCACTCAATCTGAACTTGCTGTAACAGTAAGTTGGCATGAAAAAACCAACCTCTGTAAACAGATGTAAAATCGCTGAAAACCTCTTTACTCAAGCAACCGTGCTATAAAGACAATTTTTCACGCCAACTCACTTATTTGTTTGTTAGCTTTGCTAAAAAAATGATGGCAATCAAAATGCAGAAGATGACGGAGTAATTGTTAATATTAGTAATGATGAAAGTTTCAAAATTTAGTTAACCATTGATTTTTATCACCTCTTGCTAAATGTAATACATGGGACTATTTTGGCTGCGAGTCTCTGTTTCCTGGTACAAATCCTGGAGTGTATAGCCACGTAAAACCTCTATTGAGGCAGTATTAGCTTTTGCCCAGATTTCTAAAATCAAAGCTTTCTCTAGGGTGTATCTCTCAGTGCTTTCTTTTTCCTTTCGTTCCCCCTCCACCAAAGTGACAATTTCCAGTACAGTAATTTGCCACGGGTCATTCATTAACACAAAACCCCCTTTAGAGCCGCGTTGACTCTGTACGATACCCGCACGTCGCAATTGAGCGAGAATTTGTTCCAGATAGCGTTCTGGTATGGGTTGTTTGGCTGCTATCTCGTTTATGGTCAGAGGAACTTTTTTATCATGATGCTTGGCTAGTTCTAACAGTGCTAGGAGTGCGTATTCTACTTTTGCAGAAAGCTCCAGAAGAGCATAGTTTTGGCTATTCCAATCTGTATTCAGATGACTACTCAGATTACTACTGTACATTGATAGATTTATAGGGGTTTAACCGCAATTCATTGTTATTTAAGTGTCAGATGTGATGGTATCACACCTATAATAAGTAAAATATCACAACTCTATCGGAATTATGGTGATTATGGACAAAATTCTGAAAATTGGTTACAGCTATTCGATATTGCGGTTATTAACCAGTTAAATTCCTGATTTCTACACTCTGTAGGCGAATTACAGCCTCTAAATACCACTCTGAGTCGGAAACTGGGGACAAGATTAAGGTACTGAAAATAACCCTAATGAACAAATAATCCGCGCTTCCTGCTGTACATCTTCAGGATGAATAATACACAAAGAATTATTATCACGTAAAGAGACAATCATTGTCGCTAATTGTTCATCTGTAATTCCACTTTTCAACTGACGATTAATTTTAATCACTGTGGTTTCTTTTAAAGGATAAAGATAGATTTCCTCAACAGCTTTTTTCAAATTTTGCCAATCTTCTCCTGATGGAAATAACGGTGTTTCCGTTCTTTTAATATAAGCATCTAATTTATAATAGGTGCGATATCTTGCACTTTTAGGACTTCCCAATTGTCCTCCCGTTGAGTTTTGCTGTTCTAAGATTAAATCAGCCCCTTGAGAGACAATTTCATGGTTTTGGGGATGTCTTTTTAAGGGGGGTGTATCCCGGTTACATCTAGCAACTCTTAATATTCTCATTTGCGATTGAGTAACGCTTTTACCTTCCTTATTTATGCACGCTAAAGCATCTGTACCTTCAGCAGTTCGCAAATACATTAATACCCCAGGAAATAACAACCCACTTTCGCTATGAAATTTCGCTATGAAATAGGGAATTTATTCCCTGGTTTAATTCTTAGTCTTATTTTTTACAGTAGTTCCCGATATTCTGAAGTACAGTCATAAACATATTAAAATCTTGTGGTGCGGGCATCTTGCCCGCATAAATTGTACCTCACTCCAGTTAAATGTACTGTACCTTGTATCTGAGATTTTATGTGAGTTTAATTTCTGATTTCAAAACAGTTTGATCATCAGTATGTGAAATCTGAAAACTGAGTTTTTTACATACTTGCTGCATCACTGAATTATCAGCTAAGATGTCAGCATAGATACAGCAGATTTTCTCATTTTTACCAACTTCTAGTAATTTCCTGAGTAATTCCGTACCCAAACCTTGATATTGAAACTTATCACTCACCAGTATAGCAAATTCCGCGCTTTTATTTTCATGTGATTTACTTAATCTTCCTACTGCTAATATTTCCCTGTTTTTTGTTTCAGGATTTTGGTATTCTGCAACTAAGGCCATTTCTCGATCATAGTCAATAAAACACATCCTGGTTAGTCTTTCATGGGTAATGCGTTGACTCAATTTAATTAAGTGGAAATAGCGGAAATAGACACTTTCTGCTGATAGAGTTTTGTGAAATTCTACCATTAACGGTTCGTCTTCAGGACGAATAGGACGAATAATAACTGGTATACCATTTTTCAATTGCCAATTACTAATATATTGACTAGGATAGGGACGAATTGCTAATTTTGGTAATTGATTTTCTGTCAGATCAGGAGAATGTAAAACTATTCTCGCATCTAATGCAATTAATCCTCTAGGATTTTCTGGAGTTGGAGGAAAAGCTAATAATGGATTAATATCAATTTCTTTAATATCAGGTTGTTCTATAACTAATTGACTAAATTCTACCATTAATTGTTCAAGGGCAGAAATATTAATACTTTTGCGTCCTCTGACTCCTGACAATGCTTGATAAATTTTTGTTTGTTCCATCATCCGTCGTGCTAGGGTGGTATTAAGAGGAGGAAGTGCCAGGGAACTGTCCTGAAATATTTCTACTAATTGTCCTCCAGTACCAAATAATAATACTGGTCCAAATTGGGGATCTAAACTACTACCAATAATCAATTCATAACCGTCGGTTTTTACCATTGGTTGTACAGTAACACCAAGAAAATCTTCTGCTTTTCCTTTCTCTTTTACTGATGTTTCAATATGCTCATAAGCAAGTTTTACAGCTTCCCCATTTTGTAAATTTAACTGCACACCTCCCACATCAGTTTTATGGGTAATTGTTTGAGAATATAGCTTTAAAACCACCGGATAACCAATATTTTCTGCACATTTGATGGCTTGGTCTGCACTTTTAGCAATGCAACCAACAACTACAGGAATACCATAAGCGGCTAAAATTTCTTTAGATTCAAATTCCGTGAGAATTGTTCTTTTTGCTGTTCTTGCAGCTTGCATAATATTTGTAATATTAGCACAATTGCGAGTATTAACATCACAAATTAATGTTGGTAAAACCGGAGTTTCATAAATACCGCGCAGGTTATAACTCGACTTCCACATATAACTAAATACCCGCGCGGCTGCGTCAGGGTAAGCATAAGTGGGAATACCTTGACTATTCAGAATTTGTTCTCCCGCAGCCACATCATTACCACCCATCCAACTAGCTAAAATCGGCTTATTAGACAGTTGCGCGTAGGCTTTTAATTGTACTGCAATTTGGGTAGGATCTGTCATAGATTGGGGTGTTAAAATTACTAATAAACCGTCACTATTGGGATCTTTAGTGACAATTTCTAAAGCTTTTTGATAACGTTGAGGGTCTGCATCTCCTAAAATATCAATAGGATTATTATGACTCCATTGTGGTGGTAAAATTTCATTTAAAGAGGTCATTGTTTCGGGGGAAATAGTTGCTAATTCTCCACCGTTTTCGATTAAAGTATCTGTTGCTAATACTCCTGGACCACCAGCATTAGTTAAAATCGTCAACCGTGAACCCTGGGGACGGGGTTGTTTTGCTAATACTTCCGACATATCAAATAAATCGGAAATACTATTGACTCGTAATACCCCACAACGACGAAAAGCTGCATCTAAAACAGCATCACTTCCTGTTAATGCACCCGTGTGAGAAGCTGCGGCTTTAGCTGCGGCTGCGGTACGACCGGCTTTAATCACAATTATCGGTTTTGTTAAAGCCACTTCTCGCGCTGCTGACAGAAAAGAACGCGCATTTCCAATAGATTCCATATAAATTACAATACTTTTTGTCTGAGGATCATCACCCAGATAATAAATTAAATCACCCCAACCAATATCTAACATTGAACCGATAGAAATAAAGGCACTAAAACCCACATTTTCTTTTAAACTCCAGTCCAGAATTGATGTACATAAAGCCCCGCTTTGGCTAATGAAACCGACATTTCCCGGACGCGCCATTTTACTGGCAAAAGTAGCATTTAAGCCAGTGTTCGGATTCATTACTCCTAAACAATTAGGACCAATAATTCTAATTTTTCCCCCTTGTGCTTGTTGCAGTATTTCCTGTTCTAAGACTAGACCTTTTTCTCCTGATTCCTTAAAGCCAGCAGAAATAATAATTGCACCTTTAATTCCCGCGTCAACACAATCAGATATAATTTTGGGTACGGTTGGTGCGGGGGTAACAATAATAGCTAAATCAATTTTTTCAGGAACATCAAATATAGTAGCATAGGACTTAATTCCTAATACACTATGACGGTAAAGATTAATAGGGAAAACAGTCCCTCCAAAGGGATTAGTAATTAAGTTCCAAAGTAAGGTTCTTCCCACACTTCCAGGTTTTTCGGTAGCACCAATTACGGCTACAGTTTGCGGTTGGAATATAGCATCTAAGGGGTTAATTCTGCTCACTTGCAAGATATCATGAGCTTTATCGCTAGTTTTTTTAGTAAATGTTTCCATTCATAACTCCGAGTGATTTGTAGTTAATTTTGTAGTTAATTTTGTAGTTAATTTTGTAGTTAATTTTGTAGTTAATTTTGTAGTTAATTTTGTAGTTAATTTTGTAGTTAATTTTCATATTATATCGTTTCCCAGTCTCAAGTAAGATTTTATCCTCTACCGATAATATTAATTATTTTATTTAAAGCTATATTAATTCCTATTTCTGCTATGGAGGAAAGACAATCTCCTAATTCAAAATTAACCCCTGGTACTGTGACTAACCAAGCAGTTGGACAATAACCATAGAGGTATTTAGTCAAAGATAAAAGCGATCGCGGATCACCAATATGTCCTAACATCATATTAGATTCAGTGGGCAATATAGACTCCACTTCCACATTTTCCGATTCTGAACTCATCATAGCATCTACAAAAATTGCTAAATTGACATTTGCTAAATTTGCTGCTAATTCTGGGGTAAGTTGGTGAACTGCAAGAGATTCAACATCAGATAAATGCCAAGAATTGATAATATTGGCGACTTTTTGACCAATGGCATCATCACTGCGTAATTCATTGCCATAACCAATTATAATTGTAGTTACGCTCATTTCTCTTATTTCTTTTATAAATTTATGTAAATAGGGTATTTATTTTTCAGCTCATCAGTTATATAATACCCTCAGGTATGGTTATAAAACCTGTAAAAATTTTAAATAAATTGCGAGGCTGTTTTATGCCTGAAGTAAATTTTCAAAAGTCAATTAATAGCACTGCTGCTAAGATTGTAGAAGAATATACAGCGGGAAAAAGAGACTTTGAGAGAACAGAATTAAGCGACGCTAATTTCCAGGGTTTGGACTTAAAAGGCTCTAATTTCAGCTATGCTGATTTGAGCAAAGCTAACCTCAGCGACGCTAATTTGCGGGGATGTGATTTGAGTTTTAGCGATTTGAGTCAAGCTAATTTACAAAATACAGATTTGCGAGGAGCGATGTTGATTTCTGCCAACTTGCGTACAGCTAATTTACAGGGGACGCATTTAGAAAAAGCAGATTATAACCATAACACCCATTTTCCTCCAGATTTTGACCCTATTACAGCAGGTTTAACCATGAGTCAAACATCAGTATAAATATTGATGCGGCTATATTAGCCGCTGATTATTTATACTTGCATTAATATAACATTAATATAAATTGTCAAAAATAGGCCAGTATACTAATTCAAAACTAAAATAGCATATTTTCTCAATTTTTGCAAATTTTAATTTTATAACTCAATTTTTGACTGGAAATACTTTAGTTAAATCTAAAATTAATTCCGGGAAAGATGGCAATTTGACAGACTCATTAGGGAGGATAATTGATTTGTGACGATAGCCGAATTTACCTTGTAAATCTTGATATGGTTGACAATAGCATTCTAAATGATAGGCGATTAAGTTAAAGATCCAATAATCTGAAATACCGGCTTCTGCATATAAAGGTGACTTTACTTCTTGGTCATATTTTAAAGATGAATCAGCTACTTCAATAACTAGGAAAATATCAGATGGTGTAGGATGATTTAAAAAATAATCATCAGGTGTATTTTTAACAATTACTAAATCTGGTTCTGGTTCGCTATCATTAATAATAATAGGTTCTTGTCCGCGGATAGTAGCCTTTTCTTCCAGTAACTTGAATAACTCTCTATATAAACGAGTATTACAAACAGAATGTGCTTTACCTTTTGCAGCCATTTTGATAATTTCACCTTTAATTAGTTCAACTCTGTCATCTTCTGTGAAGAAGTCAAGGTCTGCTAGACGGTGATATTCAGTTATAGTAAAGCGTTTAGCAGTAGCAAGAGTCATAAAATTTGGGTAATATGAGTTTAGCTTAAATTATATCATATAAATACAAGTTTCAAGAAGTCGGTGATCTAAATAATTAACTTAATTACGGCAAATTTGATTAACTACAGTACCATTTTTATTTACTACTTCTATTAATAAAGGCATTTGTCCCATAGCGTGAGTAGAACAACTCAAACAAGGATCAAAAGCCCTAATTCCGGCTTCGACACGGTTTAACATTCCTTCTTTTATGTTATCACCTTGGATAAAATGGCGGGCAATTTGGGCAACTGTGCGATTCATTGCTAAGTTATTTTGACCAGTAGCAATAATCAAATTTACTTTTAACATTAAACCGTTTTCATCAACTTGATAATGATGGAATAATGTCCCCCTTGGTGCTTCACTTACACCCACAGATTCCAAGCAATTAATCCCAGCTTCTGCCCGGAGACGAGTTGATAAAATATCAGGATCATCTAAGATAATTTCTATGTGTTCGATGGCTGCTAAAATTTCAATTAACCGGGCATAATGATAGAAAAATGATGATTTAACAGTGCCATTTTCATAACTACGAAATTCTTTTAATTCCGCGTCGGCTAAAGATGTACCAATATGACTACAAATATTCAATCTGGCCAGGGGTCCAACACGGTACATTCCACTATCTAAACGACAATGATCACTGCTATCGGGATAACCCAAAGGAAGATAATAAGGTGATTTTAAATAAGAGTCTGCTTGCACCGCTTCAGCAATAAATTCATGATAGTTATTGGGGTCAAGTTTATCAGCAACAATATTTCCGGCACTATCAACAAATCGGATATATCCATCATAAGTTTCCCATAAACCGTCAGCACTGACTAAACCCATAAATAAACTCGGAAAATTACCAAAAGTTTTAACTTCTTTTTGATAAATTTTCAACAACTGTTTAAACAACTCAATAGCATTAATGACCGTAGATTTTGCTTCAGGAATCCGTTGTTGAATATGGGCGCGATTTTCTTGGGTTAAAGGGTGACTTACCCCACCAGGAACAGCCCAAGAAGGATGGATTTTTTTCCCTCCTAATAATTCAATGATTTCCTGTCCAAATTGCCGTAAACGAATACCACCTCTAGCTAATTCTGGTTCAGCAGCAATTAAACCAAAAATATTCCGTTTTTCTGGTGCGCTATCCATGCCTAATAATAAGTCGGGAGCGCTGAGGTGAAAGAAGCTGAGGGCATGGGATTGGACAATTTGACCTAAATTTATCAAACGACGTAATTGAGAGGCTGTTTTAGGGATTTTTACCGCTAAGATGCCATCTCCTGTTTTAGCTGAAGCTAACAAGTGACTTACCGGACAAATACCGCAAATTCTCGCAGTAATTCCTGGCATTTCTGGGAAAGGACGACCAACACAAAACTTTTCAAAACCGCGAAATTCAGTGACATGAAATCGAGCATCATTTACCTGACCTTCATCATCTAGATAGATACTAATTTTGGCATGGCCTTCAATGCGAGTTACGGGGTCAATAATGATTTTTTTCATATTTTTTCATAATCATAATTTAGTTATTGGTGATCACAGGGAATAGGGAATTGGGTCCGCGCAGACAGACTTTGTTTAGCCGCAATTTAGAATCGCCAGGACTCTAATTCTGGATATTCATCACAATAATCTTCAAAGGCAGTTTTTAGGGGTTTTTCGGCCCGTTGGTGAGCAATTTCGGCTTGTATTTCTTCTACCACATCCCAAGCGGCTGCACATTCTGTGGAATTAACACCTTTTTCTGCACAAACAATGCGAGCTTTTTTAATTTCATCTTGTAATTCTTGTTCTAACAAAAATGAGCGTGGTTGTTCTAAACAACTACTCCGGGCTAAAATGTCAGTTAAGGAAATAATTCCTAATAGTTTACCACTAATTACAGGCGCACGTCGCAGATGATGGTTAGCAAATAATCTGGCTACATATTCTAAACCTAATTCTGGATTGACAACAATACAAGGTTTAGTCATAATTTCATAAACGCGGACTTTATTCGGGTCTTTGCTATAGGAAATCACCTTATAAACAATGTCACTTTCTGTGATAATGCCATAGGCATCTTGTTCATGACGACGATCTACAATTAATGCTCTCCAATCTCTAGAACGCATTAAATCAACTGCTTCTTTTGCTGTTGCTGAACTGCGAATCATTGCTACATCTTTAGTCATAACATCGGCTGCTGTTAACATAATTTACCTCCAAAATAATTCAAAAAAAATAATTCAAAATTAAAAATCCAAATCCAAAATTAAATTAACCAAATTTAATCATTTCTCGGCCGATAATTTCCGGCTTTTCTCCTTTTAATAAAGGTGTAATTGCGGCGCGAATACGATCTGCTGAAGGTGGACAACCGGGTAAATAAATATCAACTGTTACTACTTTATGTACGGGGACAACTTTATTTAATAAGGGGGGAACAATTCCGGGAGAATTAGGGATTTGTTGATGAATATTAGCCGCTTGAATATAAGCTAATTGTAATGCGGGTTCTGCACCACCGGCAAGATTGCGTAAAGCGGTAACATTGCCAGTAACAGCACAATCACCAAAGGAAACTATGGTTTTAGTCCGTTGTCTAATTTTGTAAATTAATTCTAAATGTTCTTCATTAGCTATAGCTCCTTCAACTAATACTAAATCTACATTTTCTGGATACTCTTTAATATCAGCAATGGGACTATAAACTATATCTACTTGTGCGGCTAAGTCTATTAACCATTCATCTAAATCTAGGAAGGACATATGACAACCGGAACACCCACCTAACCACACTGTTGCTAATTTTATTTTACTCATTTTTTTACCTTTTTAACTTTCATTGGCAATTAATGATTGTAATGATTGCCATTCTTTGACAACATGAATAGGAACTAGAATATTAATGAATTTATTACCGGGTACAGGTATGCCCAAAGTTAGAGATTCTGGAGGTAATTGGGGTAAAATTTCTGTGAAATCATATTGACCAATTGTGGGGGCTGGGGCTGTATCTAAAAACACATCATTAGCATTCCAAACTTTACCTGTATTCGTAGTAATTCTTAACGGTTGGGGGTGAATTAATTCCGCAGAATTTGGAAAGCCAACTAAGCGAAGATTGATATTAGATGGTTGCTCTGAATAGACTTGTTTAAATAATACAACTTGCCAAACTTTTCCTGATTGATCATCTAATTTCACTTGGGAACGATAAATAACTTCTCCTGGTGGTTTTCCTAATTGAGTAATGGCTGCATTTGCTGTCTGGTATCTGAGATTTCCTAAATTCATAAATATAAATGTTGTCAATATCCCTACTAATATAATTCGCGTCAATGTTTTTTGAGATTTAATATGCTGTAACATGAGATTTTATTGCTAATGACTGATAACCAATGAGTAATTCCTAAAAATTCCATTGTTTTTTAGTTCGTGCAGTAACTAGAAATTCGATTTTACCCCGATCATGTTTCATTTCACTAACACTTGAACCTTTATCAAATAAAGCTCCTGTGGGACAGGCATTAACACATTTACCACAAGAAGTACAAGTTTGAGAAGTTCCCCAGGGTTGGTTTAAATCAGTAATAACATGAGATTTTGATCCTCTTCCCGCCATATCCCAAGTATGAGCGCCTTCAATTTCATCACATACTCGCACACAGCGAGTACAAAGCACACAACGATTATGATCAATGCCAAAAAGATCATGGGAGGTATCAACAGTTCGCTGAGGAAATTGATATTCTAACCGCAGATGATCCATACCCATTTCTATAGCTAGATCTTGTAATTCACAATTGCCATTAGCAACACAAACTGAGCAGGTATGATTACCTTCCGCAAATAACATTTCTACAATTATACGCCGATATTTCTGCAAGCGATCGCTATTTGTAGTTACCTCCATTCCCTCTATTACTTTCGTCATACAAGCAGGTTGTAATTTATTACTTCCGACAATTTCCACTAAACATAAACGACAAGCACCCACATCTCCCACACCTGCTAAATGACATAATGTAGGAATATGAATACCTGCTTCCTGTGCTGCTGTCAATAAGGTTTCATCTTCACGAGCGCTAACTAATTCGCCATCTATTGTTAAAGTTTTTACAGCCATAATGATTTATTTATCAGTAATGGGTAATGGGTAATGGGTAATAATTAATTAATGACCAATAACTAATTGCAAATACTCATGACGAAAATAACGCAAAGTGCTAAAAACTGGATTTGGTGCAGACTGTCCTAAACCACATAAACTAGTATTTTTTACCATATCGCTAAGTTCTTCGAGTAAATCTAAATCAGCCAGTGAACCTTCTCCCTTGGTAATCTTCGTTAATAAACCGTATAATTGCACAGTACCAACGCGACAAGGAATACACTTACCACAGGATTCATCCATGCAAAATTCCATAAAAAAGCGAGCGACATCTACCATATTGGTGGTTTGATCCATAACAATCATCCCCCCAGAACCCATGATTGAACCCAAGGCCGTTAAGGATTCATAATCTACAGGTGTAGCAAAAGCAGAAGCCGGAATACATCCCCCTGAAGGACCACCAGTTTGTACAGCTTTAGCAATACCATGATCAGGAACACCTCCTCCCATGTCTTCAACAATTTCCTGTAAAGATGTCCCCATTGGTACTTCTATTAAACCCGTGTTACGGATTTTGCCGGCTAAGGCAAATACCTTAGTACCCTTGCTTTTATTAATACCAATACTAGCAAACCACTCTGCACCTTTGCGGATAATGGGCGCGATATTGGCAAAGGTTTCCACATTATTAATTAAAGTGGGATAGCCCCATAAACCGGACTCAGCAGGGTAAGGAGGACGGGGATGAGGGACACCACGTTTACCCTCAATAGAAGCCATTAAAGCCGTTTCCTCACCGCAGACATAAGCCCCAGCCCCAATGCGGATTTCCACTTTAAAATCGAAGGGAGAGTCAAATATTTGCGAACCTAAAAATCCCAAGTGTTGGGCTTGACGAATGGCAATTTCTAGCCGTTTAATAGCCAGAGGATATTCGGCTCTAACATAAATATAGCCTTGATTTGCCCCAATGGCGTAGGCAGCGATCGCCATTCCTTCCAAAACTCGATGGGGATCACTTTCCAATACACTCCTATCCATAAATGCACCGGGATCACCCTCATCAGCATTACAAATAACAAACTTTTTCTCAGTATGGGATTTGGCCACGGTCCCCCATTTTAAACCAGTGGGATAACCAGCGCCCCCTCGCCCCCGTAAACCGCTTTTGGTGATAGTTTCTACCACCTCCGTGGGCTTCATTTCCCGCAGCACTTGGTAAAGGGCTTGATAACCCTTAGCCCCAATGTAAGCTTGAATCCGTTCAGGGTCAATTTTACCACTATTTTCTAGGACTATGGGCAATTGGCGACTAAAAAACGGCTGGTTTAAATCACCTGTTTGTAAATTTGTCACTTCTCCATTCAACCCGCGAATAATTTCTAGAGCATTTACCGGGGTGACTTTTTCATACAACTTTGATTCTACAGGATTTGCCCAATTTTCCACCTGTACCAAGGGTCCTTGACAACAAAGACGCATACAACCCACACCCGTAACTTGCACAGTATCCTGTAAATTCTCGGCTTTGATAACTGCTTCTAAATTGTCTTTAACAGCTTGGGAATCAGAAGACAGACAAGCCGCAGCAGTACAACAGCGAATTTCTAGATATTTTCGCTCAGAAAGTTCTTTTTCGGCAATTTCTAATAATTCATTTAGTTCCATTGTGCCACCATGCTCCCACTTTTTCGCACACTGACTCTGGGGTTTGATTACCTAAAACCACACCATCCAGGACTACCGCTGGTGCAACTCCACAAGCCCCTAAACACCTAGCTGTCATTAAGGAAATTTGACCATCTATGGTAGTTTCTCCCGGGTGAATTTGCGTCAGTTGTTCCACTTGTGTTAAAATCTTTTGAGAGTTTTTAACATAACAAGCTGTACCCGTGCAAACCACACAGTTATGAACTCCTTTTGGTGCCAGGGAAAACAAATGATAGAAAGTAGCTACTCCATAAACCTGACTGGGTGGTAATTTCAGGGTATGGGAAATATAAAGCAATAGATCCGTTTCCAAATAACCAAATAGTTCAGAAGCACGATGCAGAATTTCAATGAGTGCATCTTGTTGATATTGATGACGCTTAATAGTAGCATCTAATATCTTTAAACGCTTATCCCCGACAGGAGATGAAACAGCAGTTCTCATATCTAATTAACAGCTTGATCAGACAAAATTCATCCTTTCATTCACCAACGCCAAAATTATACCAAAACAATCCGATAGCGAGCTTTATTTGCTACCACCCTATCCATGGCTGCATTAATTTGGGAAATGGGTATAGTTTCAATCATTGGTTTTATTTGGTGAATGGCGGCAAATTCCAGCATTTCTTTCATAAAACGCCTTCCACCTACCACACTTCCAGCGATCGCTTTTTGACCAAATACTAAGGGTAAAAGCGGAATATTTAGGGTAGAAACCGGCAGCCCCACCAAACATAAAACACCGTTATTTGCTAGTAAACCAAAGGCTTTGTTCCAGTCAATTTCCGAGGAAACCGTACATAAAAGTAAGTCTAAAGTCCCACTCGCTGCTTTAATTTCAGTATTTTTCCAATTATAGAAATAATGCGCCCCAAATTCTTTGGCTTCAGCTTCTTTATCAGATGATGTAGAAAAAGCTGTCACTTCTGCCCCCATAGCCTCCGCAAATTTAATGGCTAGATGTCCTAACCCACCAATTCCCAGCACTCCCACCTTAGCCCCCGGATATTTGATGTAGGTGCGTAATGGTGTATAAACCGTAATTCCAGCACATAATAAAGGAGCAGCACTGGCGGAATCTAGATTATCTGGGATTTTATAGGCAAAATCGGCGCAAGCTCGTAATTTATTGGCAAAACCGCCATTATTTCCGACAATTAATCCTTTATAACCCTGACGACAAATGTTTTCTTCTCCCCGCAAACAAGCGTCACAGACTCGACAAGAATTACTAATCCAACCAAAACCCAGGCGATCGCCAATTTTTATACCACTTACCTCCGCACCAATTTGAGTAACATTTCCTACTACTTCATGACCTGCTACCAGGGGAAATTTACTCACATTCCAGTCATTATCTCTCATGTGAATATCAGTATGACACAGACCATTATGGGTAACTGCGATTTCCACATCATTGTTACCTAAAGGCGCTGGTTCGTATTCCCAGGGTTGTAGCTTTTCCCCTGGTTTTAAAGATGCGTAGGCTTGGAACTTTAATTCTACCATTTTCATCATCCTTTTGAAAAGCAAATAAGAGTAATTACTGATTACTTACTACTTCTTCCTCTTCTATTTTAGCACTTACAGGCAAATGTACAATCTGCACTGAACAGGGGGCATGATGTAAAACATAGTTACTTTGACTACCGAGAAAAAACTCCGCCAGTCCAGAACGTCCCCGTCTTCCCATAATAATTAGATCAGCATTCCAAGTTTTAGCCAATTCACAAATCATTCTTCCCGGATTACCACTATTTTGAGTAAATTCCGTATTAACACCTGCTGTATTGGCTTGGTTACTAAATGACTGTAACATCTGCAAACCTTCATTTTTAAATTTTTCCCAGTGTTCTTGGTATAATTTAAAAGTTTCCTCATTCCACCCAGGATAATAGTCAATATTTGGGAAAATCAGGGCTTCAGGACTACCATCTTCTTCATGTGATAACACGTGCAAAAGCATCAAATCAGCGGATGTTAACTTTGCTAAACATAGTGCTTGATTAAATACTTCTATACCTATTTCAGAACGATCTAACGCTGCCAAAATTCGTTTAAACATATTCACCTCAATATTAAATTGCTCATCAATGATAATGACTATAATCAGCTTTTTAGGTTAATTTTTAGTAAAAATCACCTTAATTTTTACCATTAATTTTATCCCCAAAGAATTTAAAAAACTTCTGAGGATAGATTTTTAGGTGTTGTAAATTGTTACTGAATTATTAAAGACGTTATGAAATTATGAACTGTAAAGACTTTCTATATAAACTTCTTAAAGAAATCATTTTAGTAAAGTCTCTACAGGATTTTTTTCAGGTCTAATATTCACTCTATACAGAAAATAGCAAAATTCCATCCTATTTTAGATAGATTCACAAAAATTAAAATTTATTTCTCAGTAGCAATAATGTGTAAATCTATATGTTTGTCCCCGATTAACTCCAATAATCGTTCTGTAAAAGAGCGTTTAAAAAATCTTTTCCATCGTGGCTGCCGACTTTCACCAATAACTATCTGGGTGATATGATTAATTGTAGCAACTTCAGCGATCGCTTTAGGAACATTGTAGCTCTTAACATGAAAAAATTCACCAGCAAATTCTCGGCACATTTTCTCACAGGTATCAATATGTAAACTTTCTTCTTTACTGAGGAAACGGTCAGGATCTGCAATAAATAAGGTATAAAATCTGGCGTTCATATAATTTGCCAATCGCGCTCCACGCCGTAATAATTGAATCGAATTTGGATAAGTAGATACACATACTAAAACTCGTTCATGGACATTGCGAACTTGTGGGGAAGAAATAGAGGTATTTGCTTCTTCTTCAACAGTATCAGCAACTTCTCTTAATGCTAATTCCCGTAAAGCAATGAGGTTACGACGCTGAAAAAAGTTTTCTAAAGATTGCTGAATTTTATCAGCAGCATAAATTTTACCTTCCCGCAGCCGCTCTTCTAGAGTTTCTGGAGTAACATCAATCACAACAACAGCATCAGCTTCATCTAAGAGAATATCGGGAATACGTTCTCGCACTACAACCCCCGTAATTCTAGCTACCAAATCATTCAAACTTTCCAAATGTTGAATATTGACAGTAGAATAAACATCTATACCCGCAGCTAAAATCAATTCTACATCTTGATAGCGTTTTTCTCTAGGTGAACCTGGTATATTTGTATGCGCTAATTCATCAACTAAAACCAATTGGGGAGAACGGGTTAAAATTGCTTCTGTGTCCATTTCCAGAAGGTTGATATTTTTGTGAACATTCGCTTTTTTAGGAATTACCTCCAGACCTTCTGCTTTTACAGCCGTTTCTTTGCGTCCGTGAGTTTCTAAAACGCCAATAACAACATCAATACCCTCTTGTTTAAGTTGATGTCCTTCCTCTAGCATTCTGTATGTTTTCCCCACACCAGGGGCCATACCAATAAATATTTTATGTTTTCCCCGTCGAGAAGGTGGAATATTGTAACTGTTAGGAGGTAAACTAAGAGGTGGATACATAAATTAAATTCAATAGTGATAATCAATAGTGATAATTTTCCCTTTTTGTACATTTTTACATATCCATAAAAATAATAATTTTCGTAAAGATTCTCAAGTGTGTATATTAAAATATGAGAGACTATAAAAAATTTTGATTTAAGACTTGGGTTATCAACCCCGTCTTGCTGAAGACGGCTTTTAGTATCATCATATTTTGTGGGGGATTAATCAACCACACCGGGATAAGTTCCCAAAAATTCAAGTGTAGTATCGAGGTTGGCTTTCAGAATATGGAAACATTAGAATTCATCATTTATCCAGACGGTCGAGTCCAAGAAAAAGTCACCGGTATTATCGGTGTCTCTTGTGCTGAAGTCACAGCAGCTATAGAAGCCCAGCTAGGAAGAGTGTTGAGTCATGAGCCAACTTCTGAGTTTTTTGCCACCAACAACACAGAAAATACTGTGACTAATACGCAAAAAATCCACAGCCAATGGTAAATTATCCAACCAATTAATTTTTTTTGATTACAAACCACTATGTCACACTTTAGCCAAATCAAGACACAAATCCGCAATCTCGAATCCTTGCAAGATGCCCTTTCCGCCTTGGGAATAGACTGGAAACCAGGACCTAGTGAAGTGCGCGGTTATCGTGGTCAAACTCAGTCCGCAGAAGTAACAATTGAGCAGGAAAATGGTTATGATATCGGTTTTAGATGGAATGGTCAAGAATACGAATTAGTTGCAGATTTACAATATTGGCAGCAAAATCTATCTGTAGATGGGTTTTTGCGTCAAGTTACCCAAGGTTATGCTTATCAAACGGTAGTTAAAGAAACTACTAAAGTAGGCTTCCAAGTAGCTGAACAACAACAAAATGAAGATGGTTCTATCCGTCTAGTAGTACAACGCTGGAGTACGTAATGCTTGAGTTCCTGCCGTCACGAGAAGAACAAGAAGATCACCGTTCTGGCTTAGAACCAGAACTGGGGAGTTTTTGGCAAGATATTCCTGAACGTTCCGGTTTAGAACCGGAATTAGGCGGTGTGGTTCGGCAGAAAGGCGTTTATGTAGATGAAATTACTTGTATTGGCTGTAAACATTGCGCTCATGTTGCCCGTAATACTTTCTTCATTGAAGAAGATTATGGGCGATCGCGTGTAATTCGTCAAGATGCGGACACAGAAGAGATAATTCAAGAAGCAATAGATACCTGCCCTGTTGATTGTATCCACTGGGTTGACTATACTGAACTGAAAAATCTAGAAGCCGACAGAAAATATCAAGTAATTCCTATCGCTGGTTATCCAGTACAACATGGTGTAGCCACGACAGAAAAACGCCGGAGGAAACAAAAGTTACAAAAATCCAGTCCTTAAATTACCCACAATTTCCGTAATTACGCCAAACAGCACAAAAGTAGGTGTAATTCATCAATTACTCCTACTCAAAAATAGGTTTTATCGCTAGTATACGTCGGTTATTAGTCAAATCTTCCCTAAGTAAGTTCTATTTTTCAAATATAATAAACATAAGAAAAAATATATTAAATAATAAATAAAACTTATGAATTGAAAAAATCTTTTTTTTCGGTTGAAGCCCATTGACTTTTTTCTCTGGAAGTGATATTTTTATAATGGGACTGTATCCCTAAATTAAAATTTTGCTCACACTCGATTATTATTAATATCAATATACTACCACAATTAACCCCGTCTTAACACCTCTCAATTTGTAAGCGACTTTTAAAAAAATTATTAAATTCTAAAAATAAATAATTTAAACTTATCAAGTATTGGAAAATATGCAGAAGAGAGATTTAACAAAGTAATGATACATTCTCGTTGCAGTTATAATGGTTATTATGGTTATAATCTCAGTTAGTTGCAGGGATAAGAAATTAAACACGAATAAACTCGGAAACTGCTGTATTTTGGCTGAGAATGACAACAAAGCGGTTGTATAAGTCTGAAAATAAAAGAGTATTCTCTAAAGTTGCACACTTCTACAAGCAAGAGAACTGTTTCCCTAGAAACAGTAAATTATTAGTTAGGTTAGTTAGAATTTATGGAAATCGTGGAAATTATCAAAATCTCCCTCACTACATCTTAACCAGTGCTTAATTACCTTATGGATTGATATTTACCATTGAATTTGGCTAGTTTTTGTATCCTATTAGACTGTTATAATTTCTTAGTTCTTACTTAACTAAAGGTTATCAATTGAGTAATTGTATTATTAGAAGTTATCTTGGGTATGCAATGGCGTGCCACTATCATGCAGATGAATTGGATTAGTTTACTAAAAGCGCAACAAACTGACTTCTTAAACCGTGTGAAAAAACCAAAAACGGCGGATCTTTCTCTTTTAGAAAGTCGAGTTAAAGGTTATCACAGTGAAGTAATGGCATTTGCGGGGGATTCATTAACAAAGATTCTCGAATGTTCCCGTCAGCAAGCCGAAATTCTCGCCAAAAATCCGCCACCGATACCACCTGAATACCCTGAATACCCTGATTGGATAATTCCCTTTCCTACCTATTTTCAACGTCAAGCTGAGGATTATCTGGTTCGTGAACAAATTGTAGATCGGATGATGACAGCACGGTTAGGAAAATTGGTGAAAAAAGTGCCACAAGACACTTTAGAAAATATGGTTTTAGATGATGAGGGAAATTTACATAATCAAAGTAAATTTACTTATTTATTGGCTCATAACCCAAAGGTGAGTATTCAAATTCATGTAGCAGATGGAGAAAGTTTTAACAGTATCAAAAAAGATAAAATCCGTTGGTCTGTTAGTCAAGAAGATATTAATAACCACCAGGTATTAATTTTTTTGTGCTTGTTTTATCCAGGAAATACACAATTAGGATACAAAAAACAAACTGTGATTACTGGGTTTTTACCGACAAATCAACTAGAATTTCCAGAATCAAAGACTTATTTAAATCCTAGTAGTTTGTTGTATGCAGGGGGATTAAATTGGTATTTACAATCTCTTGGTGAAAAACAAGATGATGTACCAATAACTGACGAGAAAACCGTAGTGGAGACAATTCAAACCTTACCATCAGATCATCCAAAAAAGAAAATTATTGGTGATTGGGAATACTGGCAAACATTGAAAGGACATACTAGAGGTATTAACTGTTTAGCTTATGCTATCAAAACTTTGGTAGTTAAAGAAGTCAGGTGTAAAAACGTCAAAACCATCCCGATTTTAGCTAGTGGTAGCAGGGGAGAAACAAAATTATGGGATTTAGCCAAAGGTGAATTAATTGAGACATTATCAGAATATCCTTGGGTGGTTTCTGACTTAGTAGATGAAGTTAATGCTTTGGCTTTTAGTACCGACGGACAAACATTAGCGACTGTAGGTGCAGATTCCACCGTGAAAATTTGGCATACTGGGGCGTTAGACCTCATTGATATCCTGCATAAACATCGTGGAGATGTGCGTTGCGTGGCGTTTACACCCGATGGTAAAATGTTAGCAACAAGTGGCCATGATCGCAAGATCTTATTTTGGAATTTGCGCGATCGCCAAGTCGAAAATACGCTATATTTAGATGATACAGCAGCCCATTCCATGGTGTTAAGTCAAGATGGCAGAATTTTAATTACGGGTAGCTATCGCAAAATCAAAGTGTGGGAAACATCCTCAGCACAAAATCAGAAAAATTCCCAAGATACACAACCAATATACACCCTGATGGGTCATTCTCACATTGTTAGTTCCTTAGCTATTAGTGCTGATGCTAAATTTTTAGTCAGTGGTAGTCAAGATCAAACTATTCGAGTTTGGAATTTAGCTACTGGAGAATTAGTTCACACTCTCAAAGGACATCGAGATAGTGTTAATGCAGTTGCTTTAAGTCCAGACGCACAAATTATTGCTAGTGGTAGTGCTGATAAAACCATCAAATTGTGGCATTTACAATCTGGAGAATTATTAGGGACATTTACAGGTCATACTCACACAGTGACAGCTTTATCCTTTACTGATTCCGGTGAAATGTTAGTCAGTGGAAGTTTGGATAAAACAATTAAAATTTGGCAGCGGAGTTAAGTTAAAACTATGATTGTGTCTACAAGTTTGTACCATTTTAACAATTGGTACAAATTTTGTACCAATAACTACTGTATTTGCTGCCTTTTTCGTAATTTTAATTGAGTACAGTTACCGAACTGGTAAGTTACTCTCACCCGATTTTTTATCAATACATATATTTGAACATTATCGTTGATAATATAACTATGCTTTCTAGTTACCAATTATGACTATAGCCACTGAACGCCAGATTACACTAGAAGATTTTGTCAAGTTACCAGAAACTAAACCAGCATCAGAATTTATTAACGGGGAAATCCTGCAAAAACCTATGCCACAAGGTGAACACAGCTTAATTCAGACTACTTTTATTGAAGTTGTCAATGGACTCACTAGAACTCAAAAAATTGCCATAGCCTTCCCAGAACTACGTTGTACTTTTGGTGGTAGTACCATTGTGCCTGATATTGCCGTGTTCCGGTGGGAGAGAATTCCCAAAACTGAATCTGGGAGAATTGCTAACCGTTTTGAAATTCATCCTGACTGGGTAATAGAGATTCTTTCTCCTGAACAACCACAGAAAAAAGTCTTAACTAAATTATTGCATTGTTCCCGCCATGGAACTGAATTAGGTTGGTTATTAAACCCAGAAGAAGAAAGTGTATTGGCTGTCTTTCCTGGACAAAAAATAGAAATATATGAAAGTGACGATAAATTACCAGTTCTAGAAAATATAAATTTAGAATTAACGGTTCAAGAGATTTTTGGTTGGTTGAGTTTTAATTCATAATTATCAAAGGCGGGAAAATCCCGCCTGAATATTAAAACTGTTGTAAAAAGCGTAAATCGCTATTATACAAACGACGAATATCATCAATTTGATGTAACACCATTGCAAAACGTTCTACACCAAAACCCGCTGCAAATCCACTATAAACTTCAGGATCATAACCTACAGATTTCAAAACATTGGGGTCAACCATACCGCAACCCATAACTTCTAACCAACGTCCTTTCCATTGTAAATCTACTTCGGCTGAAGGTTCAGTAAAAGGGAAATAACTGGCGCGAAAACGAATTGGTAAATCGCCAAATATTGATTGTAAAAATATCTTGACAGTTCCTTTCAGGTCTGTAAAAGTCAGTCCTTCATCTATGGCTAAAAGTTCAATTTGATGGAAAACTGCTGAGTGGGTCGCATCTACATCATCTCTACGATATACTCGACCTGGGGCAACAACTCGAATGGGTGGTTCTTCCTTTTCCATGTAGCGAATTTGCACCGATGAAGTATGAGTTCGCAGTAAATTACCATCTGGTAAATAAAAGGTATCCTGCATATCGCGGGCTGGATGATCTGGGGGGGTGTTCAGAGCTTCAAAATTGTAGTAATCTGTTTCCATTTCTGATCCTTGGGCAACGGTGTAACCCATGCCGACAAAGATATCTAGGGTTTGGTCAATAATGCCATTGAGGGGATGAATCCGACCTTGGGGACGGTAAATACCAGGCATGGTGACATCTATGGTTTCAGCCTCTAGCTGTGCCTGAATTTGCGCCGCTTCTAAAAATGTGCGTTGTTGGTCAAGGCTGTTTTGAATAGCTTCTTTAACAATATTAGCGATCGCCCCAATTTTAGGACGTTCCTCCGCGCTCATTTGCCCCATACTTCGTAATAACGCCCCCAATTGCCCCTTTTTACCCAAATAGTTAACTCTGAGTTCTTCTAGGCGTTCTAGGGTATCAGCAGAGGCGATCGCTGTTTCCCCTTCCTGCCGTAATGCTAAAAGTTGATCCTCTAAATTGTTAGTCATTAGTTATTAGTCATTGGTGATTAGTCATTAGTCTATAGTAGGGAACAGGTGACAGGGAAGAGGTGACAGGTAACAGGAAACAGGGAAGAGGTGACAGGTAACAGGAAACAGGGAACAGGTAATATTTTTTCCTATCCGCTATCCGCTATCACCTGCCACCTATCTGCTATCACCTATCACCTATCACCTGTCACCTGTCACCTATCAACTGACATAATGAAATTACTAATTAGCAACGATGATGGAATTTCTGCTTTGGGTATTCGTACCTTAGCCAACACCTTAGCAGCAGCGGGTCATGAAGTGACAGTAGTTTGTCCAGATCGAGAGAGGTCGGCAACAGGACATGGATTAACCTTACTGCAACCAATCCGCGCCGAAATAGTAGAATCTGTTTTTGATCCTGATATTAAAGCTTGGGCTTGTGATGGCACGCCTTCAGATTGTGTAAAATTGGCATTATGGGCTTTATTAGATTCTCCACCCGACTTAGTGCTATCTGGAATTAACCAAGGCGCAAATTTAGGGACAGAAATTCTCTACTCTGGGACTGTTTCGGCCGCAATGGAAGGAGTAATTGAAGGTATTCCTAGTGTTGCGTTTAGTTTAACCAGTCATACTCATAAAGACTTTCAACCAGCGGCTAAATTTGCGGAAGTCCTAGTCGCCAAAATTGCCGCCCAACCACTACCAGAATCAATGTTACTTAATGTTAATGTTCCTCCTATATCCTGGGAAGAAATTGCTGGTGTTACCCTGACCAGACAATGTGTCAGACGCTACGTGGATGTTTTTAATAAGCGAACTGATCCCAGAGGTAAAACTTACTACTGGTTAACCGGAGAGGTGATAGAAAATGTAGAACCACCCCTAGAGTTAAATTTACCAAACCACATCCCTCTTGATATTCATGCCATTGAAAAGAATTATATCAGCATTACGCCTTTACAGTATAATCTGACCTATGGCTATGGACTGACTCAGCTATCTACATGGGAATTTAACCCCTAACTTTACACATATTTGATATTTGTTAGAAACACATTTTCAAAAATTAAATGTGTATTTCCTAGAACCTTTGTAGAGACGTGACCCTAAAATGTCATTTTTACCGATTTCAGGTTTATTTTAGTGCAAAGATTGGCATGGCGATAAAATATTGGGTATTTTATGGGTATTTTAATAAAAATCTAAACTCAAACTAAATCCCGGTAAGATATCTTCTCCTAATAATTTTGTAGGTAGATTTCGTAGTTCTACATCTTTTCCTGAACGATAAATTTCTACTTCTTTTTGTTGAGGATTTATTAACCATGCCAGTTTTACTCCTGCATCCATATATTCTTGCATTTTCTGATGCAGAGTTTTTAAATCGTCTGTTGCTGACCTTAATTCAATCACAAAATCTGGTGCAATGGGGGGAAATTTGCGTTTTTCTTCGGGAGTGAGTGCTTCCCAACGTTCTTTTTTAATCCAAGCTACATCGGGAGAGCGATCGCCACCATTTGGTAATTTAAATATAGTAGAAGAACTAAAGGTGTAACCTAGTCCTGTTTGCCGATTCCAAACACCTAAATCAATAATCAAATCAGCCTCTCGATTACCGCTTTCTCCCCCCACTGGTGGCATAATAATTAATTCTCCCCTAGCTGTCCGTTCAAGTTTTAAATCGCCGTTTTTTTGACATAGTTGATAAAACTGTTCATCGGTAAAATTAACTGTGTTTAAATTTAGTTTTAAAGCACTCATAACCATACAAATAACCTGGTTAGTGACTGTAATCCTCATATTTGCCAGATCCCCAACTTTATGAGGAAGTCGGGGATCTCAACACTTGATTTCAGGATAACAGAAACTAACCGAAATGTTTGATAATTGCGTCAGCAAATTCAGAACATTTTAAAGGTTGTACAGGTGGTTCAATTAACCGCGCTAAATCATAAGTAACTTGACCATTTGCTATGGCTGCACCTAATCCTTTTTTAATCAAATCTGCGGCGGCTTGCCAACCCATATATTCTAACATCATCACACCGGAAAGAATCACAGAACCGGGGTTAATTTTATCTAACCCAGCGTGTTTTGGTGCTGTACCATGAGTGGCTTCAAAAATCGCGCAGGAATCGCCAATATTTGCCCCTGGACCCATGCCTAAACCGCCAACAATAGCAGCAGCAGCATCAGATAAATAATCACCGTTCAGGTTCATTGTAGCCAGAATAGAATACTCATCTGGACGAGTTTGAATTTGTTGAAAGATACTATCAGCAATGCGGTCATTGACCATGATTTTCTCTTTCCATTGGCCATTGCCGTGGCTTTCCCAAATTGTATTCAGAACTGTTTCTACTTCTTTGACAATTTGGGCTTTTTTCTCTGGTGTTAAAGCATCAAAACCAGGATCAATTTGACGGGCGTTTTCTTCTGCGGAAATATTGGGATTTTTCTCTTTATTTCCTAATATCCAAGATTCCCGTTCTGTAACAGTTTCTTGACGAAATTCCGTAGTAGCCAGTTCATAACCCCAGTCACGAAAAGCTCCTTCGGTATATTTCATAATATTGCCTTTATGCACCAAAGTGACTTGTTGCTTATTTTTAGGCAATAACAAAGCGTGTTTAATCGCCCGTCTAACTAAACGCTGAGAACCAGTTTTACTGATAGGTTTGATACCGATACCAGCATCAATGGGAATTTGCTTTTTACCGTGTTCTGTTGTAGCAGGTATTAACTCTTCGTTGAGTATTTTAATGAGGCGATTCCCTATTTCACTACCTTGTTTCCACTCAATTCCCAAATAAATATCTTCCGTATTTTCCCGATAAACAATAACATCCAATTTTTCAGGAGTTTTGTGAGGAGAAGGTGTACCAGCGTAATAACGACAAGGACGCACGCAAGTATACAGATCAAAGATTTGGCGTAATGCGACATTTAAAGAACGAATCCCTCCACCAACGGGAGTAGTCAAAGGTCCCTTAATCGCTACGCCATATTCTTTAATAGCCGTCAATGTATCCTGGGGTAAATATTGATATGTTCCATATAAATCACAGGCTTCATCACCAGCATAAACCTTAAACCAGCTAATTTTTCTTGTGCCATTATATGCTTTTGCTACTGCGGCATCAAGCACTTTTTCCGTTGCAGGCCAAATATCTATACCCGTACCATCACCGCGAATAAATGGGATAATGGGATTTTCAGGAACAACCGGTTCACCATTTTTGAAGGTAATTTTTGCGCCGGTGGTGGGAGGAGTAATCTTTTCGTACATAGTTAACACATTCCAAATAGAAGAAGTTCACCAACTTAGGAGTCAGGAGTATTTATTCTGTCACTCCTGGATTTTGTCACTCCTTAGCTGATAAAGTATTGTGGGCTAGGATTTCACTAAAGCCACCGGGAGTGATTTTTTCAGATACACACTCCGGGGTTTTCCAAATTTCCCCAAGATTTGAAGTAAACTACTTTTCGCTATTTGTGCTTCATTTTGTAGAATAACCGATAGCAATAGATAGTTTATTCACGCTCACGCTAACACGAGTAATGGCATGACAGACCCAATGATTGTATCAGGCACTACAAATGATCTTGACTCCCTCCGCCAAAAGTTAATCGCTGGGTCCGAAAAAGTCCAACAACAAATCATCCCGCAGTTAGCTGACTTGGGTAATGATGGGTTAGAGGTATTGAAGGAATTTTTGCTGAAACGTCGTGACCACCCAGCAACTTGGATTGATGGCCAAGTCTACCAAGTCATTTACAATACTGATGCACCGACAAGTCAGGAATTTCTACAAACTAACTTTCCTGAAGGAATTGTACCTCTAAAATCGGACTGTGGGATCAGTTACAATTCTTTGCAAAAGCTACTTGTAAATCAAGATTTTCAAGCAGCAGACCTCTTGACAATTCAGAAGATGTGTGAAGCAGCAGGTTCTCAAGCAGTAAAAAGAAAATGGCTATACTTCACAGAAGTCGAAAGTCTATCAATTCAAGACCTACGCACTATTAATCAACTTTGGGTAGTTCACTCACAAGGTAAATTCGGCTTTTCCGTACAACGAGAAATTTGGTTAGGTTTAAATAAAAATTGGGTTAACCTCTGGCCGAAAATCGGCTGGAAGAATGGTAATAACTGGACAAGATACCCCCACGGGTTCACCTGGGATTTAACTGCCCCTAGAGGTCATCTACCCCTCTCTAATCAATTGCGTGGGGTACGGGTAATGTCTTCTCTGTTGTGTCATCCTGCTTGGAATAAGTAGGTGTTTTACTATACTGAATATTTTTTTCACGCACAAGACGCAGAGGCGCGAAGATAAGAAGGGTGTATTATTGGTATAATTAATGATGATTAATTCTGAAATATTCTCTCAATATGGGAGATATATTCAATAATTTTTCATCATTTTCTAATTTGGTTAATAAAAATCTTCTTGTTAATGATTGTAACCCGTTTATTATATCCATTGATGACAATGATAAAAGCTGTTAAAGTTCACTATCTAAAGAAATCATTTCTTTTATTTGGTACAGACAAAGATATTATTTCTATTGCTGATAATTTTGATGCTCCATTAGAAGAATTTGAAAATTAACCATGCAAGTTAGCATTTTTTATTGTTTATTTAACCATCCTTCTAAATTAGAGATTCTACTAAAATAATTAATTCCCAAATTAGCTAATACCTGTTGAATATTAGTATTACCAAATTCCTTAGTATTCTCACTAAAAAAAACTTTATCCGTTGATAAATTATTTTCAGCATGAGCTAAAATAACCTGTAAAATAAAATCATCTCTTCTTTGATTTTTCCCAGGTAGCAAAGGATTATTTAAAGTAGCTTCTAACATTTTAATGCTTGGTTCAATTAATTCACCATGATTTTTTAAATATTCGATAATATTCAAAAAACGCTTTCTAAAATCCCGTAATACTTTTCCATAATCAATCAAACAAAGTTCTAAATAATTGGCAAAAGATTGAGAATTAGTTAATTCTTTATTTCGTTTAGCTTCATTCATTTCTATTTGAATAGTTTGAGAAAAAGATTGACTACGTTTTTCTTCTCTTTCTATCGCTACCAGAGTTTCCATTAAACAAATACTAGGAATAACAAACTTTAAATTTTCTGAGGAGTCATAGACAAAATTTTCTAATTCTTTATTTCTCCCTTTCGCAATTGCCATAATTGAATTAGTTTCTAAATAAATAATCATAATAATTCTAACTCCTCTGTTGTACCATCAAACAAAAGAGTAAATAAGCCAATTTCCTTCATTTCCTTAATGTAAGGGGGGGTCTCACTTTTCCAATGATAAGCTAAATCTCTTAACCATGATTGAGTTAGAGTTATTAAAGTAGATTGATAGATGATGCCTTCAATACTGCCTGGATCATAATGTTCTAAAACCTTTTTCGTGTCCAATCTTGCTACTTCTCTAAAAGTCGGACTCTTAAAGATTCTCATGACATTAGAATTAACAAACATTAAAAAAGGAATATGCTGGTATTGTTCCATTTTTAAGATATTAAGATCCGGGGAAGAATACATAGCGGAAAATCTCACATCTATCATTAAAATAGATTTATCATCCTTATCTTTAGCAGTAATTGCTGGTTGAAAATCAATTACAGTTGGAGGTTGTATTTTTAGCATGGTATTTTACCTCTTAATTAGAGTTTATATTTTTTTATTATAAATCAAATTCTTATGATCTTATTTGAATTTTGATTACATCGAATTATAACGAAAAACATCTAATTATATTTCGTTTACCGGTCTAATGAAGTACACACCTACAGCACTTCTCAATGTTATGAGGTACAAGAACCCCACCCCCAAACCCTCCCCGCAAGCGATAAGGGGGCTTAAGATGTACCTCATAAGAGCGGAAACGGCTGTATTTATTCACTGTTCCCTAAAACTAAAAAACTTTATACCTCACGAGCATAGGAACTGCTATATCAAGCTTAACTATAAAGTTCCAGATTTCATATCACTATTCCGGTTGATAATTGTTGATTATCAGCAATTTCTGTAGATTTTTCTCCCTAAAAGTGCATAAAATTCAGTAGTTAAGTAACTAATATTTATGATCAATACTGATGTTATCACTAGATATCAATGTTAGAATGCTACTATTAATTTCAAGTAAGTCAGCCTAGTCCAGTTTACAACAGTAGCACTGGAACGGAGGAACCAAATTATTTATGGGGCGTATTTTTGTCTTGATTAGTTGATTAATTTGAGTTTTAAAGTTCAAACACCCTCTAAAATAAAGTAAAAAGGGGTATCTCTCAACCCTAGCCCGTCAGCTAACTTCCTAGGCATTGAGAGGAGACTGAAGAGACAGAATCATAATAATTAATTATAATGACGTTCTGATCTCATCAGTGTCCAAGGTTGGTACTATCTAATTTAATTTCTTTGTACCCGCGCTTAACTCTGCTGAGGTAAAATAAATGATATTGCAACTAAATTTAGCTGCCATTGTTGCAGTTGCTAGTCAAACTGTGTGGAGAAAGGCCAAATCAGTAATTTTTCAAGATACTTTCTTATTCCCGGCCTTAGGCTGTTTAGGAATTATTTTATTATGGTGGGTGGTAGCATTAGCTAATCATGAATTAATGCCTACACCACCAGAAGCTTTAATTGCTAATTGGGACTATATTTTACATCCATTTTATGAAAGAGGTCCAGGTGATTTAGGAGTTGGTTGGTTATTATTAGCCAGTTTACGCCGGGTAATATTGGGATTCAGTTTGGGTGCTTTAGTGGCCATTCCTTTGGGTTTTTTAATCGGAATGTCTAGACCGGCAATGCTGGCTTTTAATCCCATTATTCAGATTTTTAAACCAGTATCTCCATTGGCTTGGTTGCCCATTTCTTTATCTCTTTTTAATTTAGCAGATCCTTCCGCTATTTTTGTCATTTTCATTACGTCGCTATGGCCAACAATTATTAATACTGCTTTGGGAGTTTCTAGCGTCCCCAAAGATTATTTAGATGTAGCGCAGGTTTTAGAAATGCCGCGCTGGCGACAAATTACTAAAATCATTTTACCTGCTAGTTTACCTTATATTTTTACTGGTTTGCGAATTAGTTTAGGCATTGCTTGGCTAGTAATTGTAGCTGTAGAAATGCTCACCGGGGGAATAGGAATTGGCTTTTTTGTTTGGGACGAATGGAGTCGTTTAAATCTGAGTTCTGTCTTTTTAGCAGTGTTTATAATTGGTTTAACAGGGTTGATTTTAGATTATGCTGTGGGCAAAATTCAAGAGTTAGTTACTCACCGTCCAGGAGGTTGATGATTTTTTGCTGACCCAAAGGAGCAGACAAGTTTAAGAGAATTTTCCAATTATTAATGATTAATATTATGAGTGAAAATCATTTAACTCGCAGGGATTTTATTGCGGGAATGGGTGCAACAACTGCGGGAATTATATTATCGTCCTGTGCTGTTTCTGGAGATAGGTCTGCTAAAGGACTAACAGAGGAAGCTTTAGCGGTGACACCAGTAGTTAGACCCCAAGATTTAGAGAAACCTAATATTACTGTTGGTTATGTCCCTGTTAATGATTGTGCGCCATTTGCGATCGCTTGGAAAAAAGGATTTTTCCGTAAATATGGCTTAAATGTCACACTCAACCGGGAAGCTAGTTGGGCTACTTCCCGCGACGGCTTGATTTTTGGTCGTCTCGACGCTTCTCCTGTCGTTTCCGGTGCTGTCACTAATGCTAGAATTGGCGCAGAGGGTGCCCGTCATGCTCCCCTATGTGCTGCAATGACTATCCACCGACATGGTAACGCTATGACCATGAATAAGGAAATGTGGGACTATGGTATCCGTCCTTGGTACGAATATCAACAGAAATACGCTGAGGGGGCTTTAGAAGCCTTTGGAAGGGACTTTCGCGGCTATTTTGATCAACAACCTCCAGAAAAGAAAATCTGGGCTGTAGTCCTCAGTTCTGCCATTTATGAATATTTCGCTCGTTATCTTTCTGCTGCTGCGGGTGTTGATCCTCTTAAAGAATTTCGGGTGATCATTGTTCCTCCACCACAAATGGTGACAAATATGAGAATTGGCGCCATGCAAGCTTACATGGTGGCTGAACCTTGGAATACTAGAGCAATTACGGGCAATGAAGGTATTGGTTTTACCTTTGCTCAAGGTAAGGAAATATGGCATGGACACCCAGACAGACTATTGGGGGTAATGGAATCTTTTATTATTAATTACCCTAAAACTTACCGTTCTTTAGTAAAAGCGATGATAGAAGCTTGTCAATATTGTAGCCGATCTGAAAATCGTCAACAAATAGCCGAATTACTCACAGAACGTGCTTTTACTGGTGCAAAACCCAAAAAATCAGGTGTTCCCATTACTAAGTTTACCGGACCGGGAATTATTGGCAATTATAACTATGGTGGTTTTGATGGTCAAGACCGCACGATAAAAGCAGATGATACCACAATCTTTTATGATCTTCCTAACACTATTCCCCACGAAATAGGAGAACATTCAACATTTTTATGGCGTTCTCGCAGTCTTTGGTTAATGACTCAAGCAGCCCGTTGGGGACAAATTAAAGAAATTCCTAAAAACGCCGAACAAGTAGCCGCAAAAGGTTGGAGAACAGATTTATATCGGGAAATAGCCACAGAAATGGGTATTCAATGTCCCACAAATGATTATAAGGTTGAACCTCCAGAAGCATTTATAGATAAAAAAGGATTTGATCCTAGTGATCCTGTAGGATATCTTCATAGTTTTGATATTCGCGCTAATGCTCCTGCTCGATTTTTTATGTCTTAAAAAAAGTTAATTATATCAAGGGTGATTAATCATGGCCTATCCAACTTTAACAGATAATAATACTACAAAAAGCCAACGAAACGGATTTTTAGAAATCGAGAACTTAGTTAAATCTTATCCCACCCCAGATAAAGGCAAATTTGTCGTTTTAAATAATATTAATTTAACTATTGGTGAAGATGAATATATTTCTGTAATTGGTCATTCTGGCTGCGGTAAATCGACATTATTAAAAATAATTGGCGGTTTTGAAAAAGCTACTTCTGGTTCTGTACGTTTAGAGGGAAAAGAGATTCGTAAACCAGGAGCAGAGAGAATGATGGTATTTCAAAATTACTCATTATTACCCTGGTTAACCGTCCGCGAAAATATCCGTTTAGCTGTAGATGAAGTATTAAAAAATGCTAATCGTGCCGAAAAAATTAGCATTGTCAATGAACACTTAGCTATGGTAAACTTGACAGCAGCGGCTGACAAATATCCTGATGAAATTTCTGGAGGGATGAAACAAAGGGTAGGTATTGCTAGAGCTTTAGCAATTCGTCCCAAAATGTTATTAATGGATGAACCTTTTGGTGCTTTAGATGCTTTAACTCGTGGTAAATTACAACGTCAAGTATTAGATATTTGGGAACATCATCGTCAAGCAGTTATGATGATTACCCATGATGTGGACGAAGCAATTTATATGTCAGATCGGATCATTTTAATGACTAATGGACCATCTGCAAACATTGGAGAAATTTTAACAGTTCCTTTTGCACATCCTAGAGATAGAATGGCCATGCGCAACTCAACGGAATATTTTGAACTCCGCAACCACGCTCTTAATTTTCTGGACCAAAATTTTACCCCAGAAGAGTAATAATTGGCGTTGCTGATTTCAGGAGAAAAACACAATTCATACCGCTATTATGCAACAACTAATAATCAATTAACATTGAATAATTCAGTAAAAATAAACTGGGGTGTTTTTTTGATTATCTATCAGGTATAGCTTTCAACCCTGTAACTTTCAAAACCTCAGTTCTACCTTTTCTGACTGTCAAAGTAGAATCAGCATTACCATTTTCAGTAATGGCTTGTTCTAAAATGTAAGTGTAATTTCCACCTTTCCAAACTGTACGACATACACCATGACGACAAACAACTTTACCTCCTGTTAAACTCACACATTTACCATTAGCATCACATCCTTGATAACTCACATTTCCTTTACCATTCACCCCATTCCAAGAGTTGCTATTACTAATAGCAATCTTCCATTTACCATCACTCAAGGTGTATGAATCTTTTTGGGAAACTTTATTCACAACTTCCATTTTAGTAATGATTGATTCTTTGCGACTTTTCCCACAGGGTTCTACACTCTGACAATCATTAACTGATGTTACTTCATAAATAGCGCGGACTTTTTTATTTATAAATTTCTTCTCGTCAGCGCAAATTTCAAAACTCGCGCCCACATTGTGTTCTATTCCTTTATTATCTACTAAGGTGACATAACACATTAAATCACCATTGACTATTTTTTTAACTGTTCCCTCCTTTGGTTGTTGATTTGCACCTTTTTTAGTCTTCTTACTGTTGTCTAGGTTTTTACCAACAGGTTCTTTCTTCTCTTGTGTTTCTGATTGTAGAGAAGATGCTTGTTTATTCTGTTTTTCACTTGCTACTACCAGATCAGTTTTCATTTTATTTTGTGTTACAGTAGCAGCAGCTTCTTCTTTAAATGTATCCTTTAGTCCACTAGCGCAAGCTATCAAAGATACACAGCTAAGAATTACAGCAATTGGGGAAATTGATTTTTTCATTGTGAAATTGCACTATTTGATTATTTGAGAATATTTCTGTATTTTAACATACTCCTAATTATGCTTTTCTTTGATATTGATCTAAAATTTTTATGTATCTATCAATTAAGATACTAGCCAAAATTATCCAATCTACCAATCCAATCTACCAAATAAGACATTTATGCTACTGCAACCAAATCAACGAATTAAATTAGATGACTCAGATGATCAGTTATTCTATAGTTACCCCCGCTTTGTCACTCATGTAGATGAGGGTTTTATTCAGCAATTAACGGATTTGTATCGTCAGCGAATCCCAGCTAATGCGCGGATTCTTGATATGATGAGTAGTTGGGTATCCCATTTACCCACAGATAGAGATTTTGCTCATGTAGAAGGCCATGGACTTAATGCTGAGGAATTAGCCCGAAATCCTCAATTAAATCATTATTTTGTCCAGAATCTCAACATAAATCCTCAGTTACCTTGCTTAGATCAAGAGTTTGATGCTGTTATTAACTGTGTTTCTGTGCAGTATCTTCAATACCCAGAGGCTGTATGTTCTGAAATACACCGGATTCTTAAACCTGGTGGGATAGCAATTATTAGTTTTTCTAACCGGATGTTTTTTCAAAAAGCTATTCAAGTTTGGCGAGACGGTTCAGAAGCTTTTAGGGTAGAATTGGTCAAGGGCTACTTTAGGTCAATACCAGGATTCTCAACCCCAGAAGTAATTTGCTCAAAGTCAACAACGCCAAATTTTTTACAGTGGTTGGGAGTACCCGGAGGAGATCCTTTTTATGCGGTTATAGCTCATCGCCTAGTCTAGTGTATAATCCAAAAATATCAAAAAATATGTGATTCCCAATACATTCGATAATTATTTAAAAGTAAATTTTCTGGTTTAATGGGTGACAACACAAGCCTAACTATCAAGGAGAAGCCAAAAATGGTAACAAATCGTGGACGGAGAATTTTAGCTGCTGTATTACTATCATTTGTCTTGCTGACTACGGCTTGTTCACCAAAACCACCTAGTCGCTTTGATCAGGTACAACAGGAAAGTACCCGACAAAAAAGCGGACAGGCTGTAGTTAAAGATGCGACTCAGGGTAGCAAATTAAATCAATTCTTCCCTGGTAGTGATGATGGTTATGATCGAGTTTATACCCAAGAGAAAAAAGGCTTTTCGGAGGCCAACCTGAAAAAAGATGGTAAAGTAGTTGCTCAATTGGCAATTTCTGATACCAGCAGTATACCGGGAGCAGCGGCGAAATTTGCTAACAGCACTGAGAAAATAGGCGGTTATCCCTCTATACAACTTGGAAAAACTCAAACTTCGGTTTTGGTGAATAAGTACCAAGTCAAGGTTATTTCTAAAGATCCATTATTCACAGCTAATGATCGCGCAATATGGATAGAGAAGTTTAATCTTGATGGTTTAGCTAATTTGAAATAGTTAGCTAACTAATTAATGTTCCCGGTTATCTAGTTTAGGCCAGTGATTGGTAATTGGTAATTAAGAAAATTCTTGCCTATTTCCCAACTAGCAATTGACATGAATACAAAACCATGAATACAAAATAAGGAGATTTTTGTGAGTAAACCAATTTACCAATTAGTTGATGAACTTCCTACCAATAATTTGACAGTTTCCCTATTAAATGCTTTGGATTTCGTTGCTCCCGGTGAATGGCACAATACGGTTGGTTTTGTGAATACCATTAAAACTGTTACTGGTGAAACAGACGAAGATCTAATTCAACAAATTGGCGAAAGAGCAATTTATCTATTTAACGACAAATCCCAAGGATATCAAACCGCGCTCTGGCTGTATCAAACTGTTGACGGTACAGATAAGGTTTTAGGTGCAGCCGCTTTAGCTAATAAAGTTGGGGAAAAAATTCCTTTTCTCGGTTTTTTAAACGCCGTGACTCCCAAAGCAGACAAAGCTCAAACTATTGATCTCACTTTGAAAATAGTTGCTGAAGTCGTCGCCTTTTGTCAAATTAATGGCATTCCTGGAGACAGTATTGGCGATTTTGTTGCTTCTTTAGGAGAGTATGCTGGAGAGTCCCTAATTCGCATGGTAGCATTAGTTTGTGTTGATGGTTTAATACCCCTTGGACCTGATTTTATTAACAAAGCCCTCTCTTGGATTAGTCAAACCAGTCCCCAAGATCTAAACCAAAACCAGACTTTCCAAAGCATCAAAAATACTATTCCTGGTGGTAGCGATGCTGGTAAACTCGACTTTATCGGTAACAGTTTTGAATCAGTTAGCGGTTGGATGAGTGGGCTGGTAACAAGCCATAATTTAACCCCACAAAAAGTAATTGGTAATTTGCAATCTTTCATGGAAATGTCTGATGACAAACTAGACTATCTAGCAGCATTTCTAGATGTGGCTACAAATTACTATGAACACACAGGAACACAAACCTTAGCACGGCGTTTAATTGAGCGAGCATTAGCGGAAATCTAGCAGTTAATTGCATAAAAAAATAACCCATGGGATCATCCTCAATCCTAGCAAGGCGGTTCAGGATGATCCCAATGGGACTAAAAATTTATCGTTTGAAGCGAGAACGCTGTTGACGGCGTTGTTTGTGTCTAGCGATAGCTTTACGCTTTTCTTTTTCTAAAGGTGTTTCAAAGTGACGCTTTTTCCGCATATCTTGGAAAATTCCCGCCTTGGAAACTTCCCGCTTAAATCTTCGCAATGCTGACTCAATACCTTCATTTTCACCTAAAACCACTTGTGTCATTCCTATTCCTCCTAATTCTGAATTAAATGCTTGACAGCCAGAAGTGACATACTCCACATCCTCCTTTTTTGATGAATGTGGGTTTCTCAGCGACTCTTTTTTGAAGACGTTAACTGAGCTTTAAGACCGTGTGTTCCACGGTTCTTTAATTAATCAAACTAAAATAAAATATTCCAGCAGCATTGAGCCTGGGGCTGTATCTGCTGGATACTCTAGATGTTAATTTTTTTTTAAACAGACTTACTAGCGACGATTACCGCCACCACTGCGATCACGATCTCCTGCGATCACGATCTCCACCGCCACCGCCACCGCTGCGATCACGATTACCCCAACCGCCGCCGCCACCGCTGCGAGGAGAGCTTCTCTCTTCTTTGGGTTTAGCTTTGTTCACTTTTAAATCACGGCCCATCCATTCAGCGCCATCAAGTGCTTCAATGGCTGCGGCTTCTTCTGTTTCTTTTTCCATTTCCACAAAGGCAAAACCCCGTGGACGACCAGTTTCCCGGTCTGTAGGTAGCTGTACACGACCAACTGTTCCGTACTCCGCAAAAGCCCGTTTCAGGTCTTCCTCTGTTACCTGATAGGACAAATTACCAACGTAAATCGTCATAAAATGGGGTCTCCCAAATCAGAGAGTGTAGAGAGTTAGATTCGGAGAGACGTATTTAAAAAAATCTTAAAACGACTTACTCAACCGAAAATAATCCTTATTTCCCCAAGTATAGCACTACATGAGAATATTAACCCAAAATGGGCAAAATTTCCCAACAAAATCCCCAGCATTGTTAATTAACACTGCCTGAGGTTGAAGTAAACCGCGCGAGAATGATTTGTGCTTCTTGACACAGTACCTCATGATTTTGATAATTACTGGCCAGTAACTCTCCCCATTGATGAATGTCGCCGGTATTATATTTTAATGGCGTGCAGTCAAAATGGGTGAACTTGCCACCTGCTTCCGTGAGAATTAGTTCGGGGGCAGCCATATCCCAGTCTTTGGGTGCGGACTTACCGGAAAGGGAAATGTAAACATCTGCTTGCTGTTCAACTATCGCCGCAATTTTGCAACCGACGCTACCAATTGCCTTTTGATGTTGACAGGGTAGATGCTGTAACAGATATTCTAACCTATTGTGGCGATGCGAACGACTAACAACTAAAATTAAATCTTGAATATTTTTGGTTGTGTCAACTCGCACGGGTACAGAACCGCCGGCAGTTTCGATAAAAGTCCCACCACCTCTAGTGGCATAATACAACTTTTGTGTTTCTGGAACTGCTACCACAGCTAACATTGTCTGTGTTCCTTGGACTAAGGCAATATGAATTGCATATTCTCCAGTTTTGTTAATAAAGTCCTTTGTCCCATCTAAAGGGTCAATAATCCATACCCACTCAGAGGGATTTTTTCCCTGTTGTGATTTATAAGTTTCTTCGCTGATATAACCAAAGTCTTCATGACCTAAAGCGGTTTGTAACTGTGACAAGATATATTCACTTACAGCCAAGTCTGCAACTGTGACGGGTTCATTATCCTTATATTTGACATCTAAATTGGCTTTTTCACCAGTACCATGATAATAAGAACTAAGTAGACTAGCGGCACCCCAGCCTACTTCTCGGGTAATTGTTAATATTTCTGATAGGTCTTTCATTTGGGGATAAATTTGAGTGTGATTACACAATTAAACAACAAAAATACACAAATAGGGTTTTTAATTCAGCATTAAATATTTGCATTTAGCCAATTCCTTGTACCAAAATATTGACAAGCTTTAGCAGCAGTATTAGCAGCTAGTTCTAATGCTTGGACAAAACTATTTTCTAGGATATAGTGACAGAAAGCACCATGAAAAATATCTCCTGCCCCTAGTGTATCTACTGGCTGAATTTTTGGTACATTTACTGAATCCCGGACACCATTAGTTAAGTATTGTATGGGGTTTTCTCCTTGAGTAATGGCAATATGGGGAATGTTAAATTTTTGTAAATAGTTAAAAACATCTTGTTGATTTTGGCAGTGAGGAGGATAAAAATTAGCAGAACAAATAGCATAATCCACAAATGGTAATATTTCTGCAAATCTTGGTTTCCAACTACCACCATCAATGACAATGGGAATATTCTGGATTTTAGCATTTTGGGCGATAATTTTACCAATGTCCATTTGATGCCCGTCAATTAGAACAATATCAATATTTTCTAAATTGTCTAAAATACTGGCTGGGATAGAGTTAATATTTGCTTGAGTTTTCATGGCATTAATGGAAATTACCGCTCTTTCACCTGTACCTTGGGTGACAATAATAGAAGATACGGGTGGTGGTGTATCCTTGTGAGATTCTAAGTCAATAATGGCAACTTGGCAATTTTCTAAATCCCTAGAAATTAGCTGTGTGATCTCGTGAGAACCCAATACACCTAATACTGTGGCTTGGTTGCCTAAATGACTGAAAGTGACAGCGGCGTTTGTTGCAGGTCCTCCGGCTGCTACAGTATAATCAGTAGCGACTAACTTTTGATTATTTTGGGGAGGAGAGTCCGCGAAATAAATTAGATCTAAGGTAATTAAACCGACAAATAAACCTGAATTGGTCATTGGTCAACTTCTGAAGTTATTAAGTAAATTATAAGTAAATTATAGGAGAATTTATGAATTTAACTAGCCATGATCATGATTTTTATGCTTGGACTCAAGAACAAGCACAACTATTAAGAAACGGACAATTTAATCAAATTGATTTTCGTAATATTGCTGAAGAAATTGAAGATATGGGACGTTCGGAAAAACGAGAATTAGAAAGTAGATTAGAACTACTACTTATGCACTTACTTAAATGGCAGTTTCAATCTAACTTGCGTTCTCGCAGTTGGCAATTAACTATTAAGGAACAACGGTTACGTTTAGAAAAACTTTTGGCAGAAAATCCTAGTCTTAAATCTTTTTTAGCTGATTCTTTAGAAAAAATCTACCAACTGGCTATGATTAGTGCAGAACGAGAAACCGGACTGTCTTCATTTCCTGAAAGTTGTCCTTATAGCTTAACGGAAATTTTTACATCTGAATTTTTACCCGACGATATCATGTATAGTTAAAAATGTATAGTTAAAGATGTACTATACCATTTACTACTCCACCAAATTACAGCCTTAGCTGCGTTCATCTGCTTTCATCTGCGGTTAATTCTCTATTGAGGTTTTATTATTTGGTAAGGTAAATAAAATTAATCAACCTAGAAATTCCTTAATCTCTTGAATTAGTGTAAAATTAATATGCAAACTGAACCAAAACCAGGAACACTTTATATTGTGGCTACACCCATTGGCAACTTAGAAGATATGACTTTTAGGGCGGTGCGAATTTTGCAAGCAGTAGATATGATTGCAGCAGAAGATACAAGACATACAGGAAAATTATTGCAACATTTTCAAGTCAGAACTCCCCAAATCAGTTATTATGAACATAATAGTAATAGTCGCATTCCTGAATTACTAGAGTATTTGCAATATGGAAAAGCGATCGCATTAGTAAGTGATGCAGGAATGCCAGGAATTTCTGACCCCGGATATGAGTTAATTAAGGCCTGTATTGATAAGAATATAAATGTTGTCCCTATTCCCGGTGCAAGTGCTGTAATTACGGCTTTAAGTGCGGCTGGATTACCAACTGATAGATTTATTTTTGATGGGTTTTTGCCGGCTAAAAGTCAAAGACGAAAGGAATATTTAACATCTTTAAAAGGAGAATCTCGAACTTTGGTTTTTTATGAATCACCCCACAGACTACGAGATACTTTAGCAGATTTGGGAGAGATTTTAGGCAGCGATCGCTATGCAGTTATAGCACGAGAACTGACTAAATTATATGAAGAATTTTGGCGAGGAACTATTGGAGAAGGAATTGCTAATTATCAAGAAAAAGAACCCCAAGGGGAATATACTCTTTTAGTAGCAGGAACTCCATCTAATAAACCTCAACTCACAGAAGCCGAATTAAAAAATGAGTTATTATCAATGCTCAAACAAGGTATTTCTCGTTCTCAAGCTAGTCGAGAGATAGCCAAGGATACAGGTTTACCTCGTCGCTATCTCTATCAACTAGCTTTGACAATTGAAATGAATTTGTAAAAATGAATTTGTAAATCTGTAATCAGCCCATAATTGGGCTAAATTTTAGAAGACCTGAATTGAGCGTTTTATTTTCTGATAGGTACAATGCCAATATTAAAACTAATACAAACTCGATCTTCGTTGCTCATATTCATTTCTACACCATGTAAAAGCCAACTGGGAAATATTAACATTGTCCCTACACAGGCTTTGTAGGTTATTCTCGGTAGAGTCCATAAGTTAAACTCTACAGATGGTGGTATGATCATCTGTGATCCTGGTCGAGGATCGCAAAAAAATATGCCGCCACAATTTTCAGGAGCTTGCAAATAGTAAACCCCACTTAAAATGGAATTAGGGTGATTATGTACAGAATTAGCAGCAAATTTACGATTAATAATTCCCCAACAAGTTGTTATTTTGAGGCTGAATTTTTCTAAATCCCATTGTAGAAATGTGGCAACTTCTAAAACATTTTTATTGATAATTTGTGTGAAGTTGTGAAATGATTCTCGTTGGTGTAAATTATCTACACTATGCCATCCTAACATATTTGACCATTGCTCACCTTTACTATCTTGCTGTTCTTCCGTATAGATAGTTTGTAATAAGATGGGATTTAATTGTTGATGATTTTCTACTGGAAAGTGCCAAATAGATGTGGGAAACCAATCATTTCTACAACCAGACATAATTTTGATTTTTAACTTATTTTTTTACTTATATAGAAGATAAGTATCATGGAACTAAGGATTTTAGGAGTGCGAAGACTCCAAAATCCCCAATTATTTGATAATAGCTGATAATAGCTAAAACTAGCGCAATGCTGGTGGTAATCGTGGTCTACCTGTGGAAATTGCATAGTTAATGACTAACAGTTGCAACCATAATCCAGGAAAACGAGTTTCTAACCAAGACTGACTCCATTTTAAAAACTGTGGTAACCATGCTCCCAAAATAACACTAATTAAAGCATGACGGGCAAAGTTGAAATAATTGCCAACCCAACGTAATAAATCTTGCCAACCTGCTAGTTGCCAAATCCACAATAGCAATGGTGGATTTTTGCTCGCTGCTTTCAATGCTAGACGGTTAAAGGTAAACCAATCACAGCGGTCTTTAATGAAATTATCTGTCACTTCTGGGGTTTCATCTACTAATAATCCAAAGAAAGTATTCAACATGGAATTTATCAGTTGGGGAGGGATAAATTTACCAGTGGGAACCATCATTCCCTTAGAAAATAACCACATTACAGCCACATTACTTTGATAAGCACGAATTTTATTTAAGTAATGAGAACTCAATAAATCATGCTTGAGAGCGGTATTTAATAGGGTGGTTAACCGTTCTAAATTACGGACTAAAGAACCAAAACCAGTAAACACTAAAGGAGATTGAAGAGAAGCAGCATCACCAATAGCAATTAATCTATCTACAGCAATTTTGCGATCGCTACCACTTATACTAAAATGTCCTGGTATATAGCCAAAGGTCGGTTTTTTCCAAACTAATTTATCTAAATCACAACGCCGATATTCTGGCAAAATTGTAAAAAAGTCCTCATACATTTCCAACAAAGAACCGGGATTTTTGGCATTTACTTCATGATAGTGAAATAGATAAATTGTTAATTCTTCCCCAACTCCAGGAAACAACTCCCAAATTAATTGTCTTCCCCGAGAAATGTCCCCATGACTATAAAGAACATCCCCATATTCAGAATCCCACACTCCAGGTTCAAAGCCTTTTTCAATTACTGCTCCCACGGTGGGACACACACTATCAAAGGCTCTACCACCATTTAATTGCCAAGCAATGGGTGAAGCAGTTCCCATGGCATCTATCAATAAACGTCCAGTGACTTGCTTTTGATTGCCGGTGGGCAAATGCTTGACATTAATACTCACTTGTGTAACACTAATATCAACTCGCAAAAACTCAGTTTCGTCGGAAATATCGCCACCAGCAGCTTTAAGTTTCTCTCCACATAATGCCAATAACTTCTCTGAATCTAAAGCTATATTTAGAACGGTGGGCGTGTGGAGGACAGGTGCTTTTAACTTAGAGGGGTTATTAGCATCAAAAAACTTATTAAACCCGTCTTGATACTCTCTAGAAATAATTGTTTCTAGTTCAGCATTTGTTAATAAACCCAAATTGATTAAACTTTGGATTTCATCACGGGAAATATTCCATTCTCGGTTCATTCTGCCAAAGGGTAATCGTTCCACTAACAGCACCTTATAGCCCAATTTAGCCATGACTGCTGCATGAATTGACCCCAAAGCCCCACCAATGTAAATGATGTCATATTCAGGACTGATTTTCTCTTTTTTCTGGCTATTCCCCTGATAAAATACGACTTGACGGGGCTTTTGAGGATTTTTCACCCCTTCTCTCCACTGTTGCTCCCACCAGTAAACCCGCTGGAGGTGATATTCCCCATTAGTCATTTTTTGGAAATATTTGACAGTTAGGGGATAATATGGTTCTAGCTGTGGAAAAATTGACTTTTGGGCATCAATCACAGGTGGTTCTGGATAGCAGTTGGGAAAGCGGCTTCTAATTTCCTCGGTTAGATGTTTGAGAATGGGTCTCTCACTGGGAAAAGGTTGTTCTCCCCAACGGAATACTTTCAAATAAGTTGTCCGCTGCACCGACCAAACAAATACAGACAGTTCTACGTCTCTAGCAGCGGTATTTTGAGTCGGTATTTTTCCACGAAAGCCGTTTGGGGTGATGAATTTTTCCCCATGTTCTAGAATAAAATCCTTTTGTAGCCACTGAAGTACGGATATTGTATCAGGGGTAGGAATTTCTAAATAAAGAAGTTCTTGCATATTGTCCTCGTATTCCTCGTAAATCTACTCACCTAGACAGAGTTAAAAAAGGCAGAAACTAGGTTAAACTCTGCCCTAATTAGTTTCATAAAGATTCCATGAAGAATTTTAATGATTAATCAAGTTTATTGTTCATATTGTAAATTTTGTAAACATCAGCCATGAATTATCCTATCCCAGACAGTCCCCAAGAAATTTCTGCACTGAGAAAACAGCCAGTTGATGAAGAATTAGTAGCTGCGGTAATCGCTGGTGTAGTTAAAGTTGTTCGTTCTCAGGGTCAGTCTTTAGACCAATTAACCGCTCAGGTGTTGGAAGATGACCAGATGTTAGATCAACAACAAAGACGTTGGTTAAGTAAGTTGGTTGCCCAAGCATGGGATAATTTTCCCTAAGAGGATGAATGCAATTAAATCAGCGGTTAGAAACCGTATCTACACATACAAAACCCACCAAAGTGGGTTTAGAACCCTTATCATAAACTATAAGGTATAAGTGAAACTTTCCACTAACATACCCGGAACTAAACTACCTCCTAATTGCCGATTTTCGTAAGTTCCGACTTCAGGAATAAATTCTTGGAAGTTGGTGAAATCAACTAAATTTTCTAGTCCCCAAAAACAATAGAGACTTTCATCAAAGCGGAGATTAGCAATGGGGGCAATAATTTCCCCATTTTCTACCCAAAAGCAAGCATAACGAGTCATACCTGTAATTCTACCAGATGGGCGATCGCTCCAATTCAAATAATGTAAATTAGAAACATATAATCCTGTATCTAAACTGGGTAAAATCTGCTCAAAACTCAAATTACCGGGGCTGATTTCTGGAGAACGTAAAGTTTCTGAAATATTCGCACCATTAGCTCGTTTATTGTATTCCTTCGCAGTGCGAGAATTAACTAAACTATTAATTAAAATACCTTTTTCAATTAAAGTTAATTCTGGTGCAGCCATTTCTCCCAAATTATTAAACCGAGGAACTAAACCACTTTTAAAATTTTCTTTTAAAGTAAACTTTTGAGAAAGTTGTTTTTCTTGACGGGATAAAGCAGCTAAAGCACTATTACCTTGTTGAATATCAGCTTCACTAATAGCGCCCCAGGAAAGCATACCCAATAAATCGGCCACCGCAGCGGGAGCAAAATAGGTTTTGTATTGTCCTTTTGATAATTCTTTAACTGGACGAGATAGGATTTCTAATTGCTTTTTCCCATCATTTATTTTAGCTAAATAAGCAGCTTCATTCCATTCAATTCCAGCAAAAGTTCCCTTTACAGCTTGTCCTGATGCCATAAATAGAGAATAATCTAAATTAAATAAATCAGTCGCAAACCAGTGTTTTTGTCCATTAGAATCACCATAACCTCTGATGACAATTCCCCCAGCATACATACCAGTAAAATCTAAATTACTCACAGTTTCCAAAATACTGGGAACTAATATTTCTGGAGTTAATAATTTACCAATATTAACCTCTTGACTGGTATTATTTCCTGATGGTAGAACCAAATAAGGGTCAATTGGTAATAATGGTAATTCATCGCGTAATTCTTGTAAAGCTGTATCAGCTAATTCCCAATCTATTTCCCAATTATTTGTCCAGGGAAACTGACGAAAACTACTACGTTGATTGGCCATTAATGTTAGTTGAATCGAACCATCATGAACATAGCCTGTCTGTCTAACTTTCGCAGAATTAAACCGAGTAAATTGACTGCCTTCGCTGCTAAGTCTGATGGTAAAATGTTCATGCTCTGCTTTTTTAATCAATAGAATTTCCAGAAGTTGATTAAAGGTTTTTTCTAAAGTTGATAATTCTTGGATGTTCATTTTTTAAATTGTCTCTGGGTCAATATTTAATTCTCGCAATTTTGCTGCTAAACCTTCGGCTCTTCTAGCTTCCCATTCTGCTCTTTGGGCTTCTATTTCTGCTCTTTGCAATTGTATTGCTGTTTTTTTAGTTTCCTCTTGGGCGGTTTCTTCTGGTGTAGGTACTAACTCTCCTGCTGGAGTAAAATACCTTAACAATCCTTGGTTAATTCCTAAATATAAACCTAACTGCTCACTCCATAAATGTCCTTTCTCATTTGCTTCTAAAGGCTGATATTTTCCATTTGTTAAATAAAAACCTGCAAATTCTAATGTATAAGGGTCAAACCAAAAATAATCTGGGGTGCGGAAAGTATTTTGATAAATTTCTTTTTTATATTCCTTATCAGTATTGGCTGTACTGGGTGCAAGAATTTCTAAAATGAAATTAGGATATTTACCATCTTCTTCCCAAACTACCCAACTTTTACGAGTTTTGCGTTCAGTTTCTAGGACAACAAAAAAATCAGGATCTCGGAAAAATTGTGATTTTTTTTGGTTAGGACTATAGTAAATAGTCAAATTTCCCGCAGCATAAAAATCTGTTCTATCTTTCCATAACCATTCTAAACATTTGAAAAGTAAAATTATTTGTCGTAAATGTAGTTCTGTTTCCACTGTCGGTTCATCACTGTCTAAATCACTAGGCGGAAATGTTACATCTGCGGAGATGTCTTGTTGAACTTCTAATTCTTGAGCAATGATCATATTGATATGGCATCAAGTAGCTACTTGTTTATTGTAGCATTAATTAAAGATCAATACATTTCCTTGAATTATCTTGAATTATGTAGTTAGGTTGACGCAAGGAAACCAAACATGATCAATCATGTAGTTGGGTTGCGCTATCACTTAGCCCAACCTACTTAAACTTTGCACCATTGCGCGAAACATAATTCATTAACCACCACCAAAAACTTCCACATTGGCAAATGCACAAACTGGTGAACCATGACCTACAAAAATCATTTGATTTGGTTCTCCTTTACCGCAATGAGGCGCTCCATAAATTTGCCAATTGCTACTATCTCCAACTTGAATTAAACTATGCCAAAATTCTGGAGTAGTGGCGCGATAGTTAGGATTACGTAGGGTTTTTGTCAATTTACCATTTTCAATTAATTTCGCATATTCGCAACCAAATTGAAATTTATAACGTTGATCATCTATTGACCAAGAACGGTTAGATTCCATGTAAATACCATGTTCTATACCGGCGATAATTTCCTCAAATGTGGCGTTTCCTGGTTCTAAATTCAAGTTAGCCATTCTGTCTATAGGGGGACGATTCCAGGAACAAGCTCGCGCACAAGCAACACCTGGTAAATCTGCTCTGGTTTGACTTTCTAAACTGCCTAAACCTCTTTGTAAAATCCCTTTTTTAATGATATATTCTTTGGTGGCTATTGCACCAGTATCATCAAAACCATAACTGGCAAATTCACCTGTTACTGTAGGATCAAAGGTAATATTCATCAAAGGTGAACCATATTCTAATTTACCAAAATCATCTTTGGTAACAAAGCTACCTCCAGCATAGTTGCGTTCATCTCCTAAAATCCGGTCAAGTTCTAAAGGATGTCCGATACTTTCATGAATTTGTAGCATCATTTGATCTGGTGCTAAAACTAAATTAGTCCGGGTATTTGGACATTCTGCGGCTGTTAATAATTCTAATGCCTGTTCACCAACCTTTTGGACTTGATGCCATAAGTTATCTTCTTGAAAGAGTTCCCAACCTCCTTGATAATAGTTTGCTTCTTGTCCATTGTTAGTGCGTTGTTGGACGATTTTTCCATCTTTGGCTATGGTGCTAAAATGATTCCCCAATGTGAGAATTTTTTGATATACTTCTGACCCGTTACTACTGATAAACCAAGTTTCTTTTTGATGTGTACTAACTCTGGCTGTTGTTTGCACGATTTTATCGTTAATTTTTAGTCCCTGACAAATCCTAATTAGTAAGTCATTGATCTCTCCAGGACTAATAGCATTAAATGGTTCTAAATATGGTGATTGATATTCACCAACTACTTGAGGACGGATATTTTCACTAATAGGATATATCCACCATTTCCTAGCTGCTAATGCTTGTTTATAGGCAATTTGGGCAGCATTTTGTAAACTAGAAATATTTAAGGAATTAGTAGCAGCATAACCTAAACAGCCATCAACCATCACTTCTATCATTGCTCCCATATTCAATGATTTACCGTTGCTTTGGGGTAAACCATCACGCACATAATTGTGTGTAGAAGTTGTTTTAACGGCTCTAATTCCTACCCAATCGGCTGGTATATTCAAATTAGCGATCGCTTTTGTTAATTCGGTCCACATAATTGCAATTAAAAGTTAAGTAGGTTAACGTTAAAAATTGTTGTTATAGCACTAGGTAATAGGCAAGGGTGAAGAAGTTTTCAGTGATTTTACTTTCCTTGACACAGTTTCGTTTTATTGTGTTGACCTACTTAAATTACACTAGTAAAATGACACAAAACAAAAAATTATTATCTTGACTTTTTGTCATTATACAGCACGGACGTAAATTGTACAATTTCCTATACCGTGGTCATGACTCTCTTCGAGAGGCTACACAAACAAAATTAGGGCTAAAGCCCTGTTACCACTTTATACTTTATTACTTCTTAATTTTCTCTAATAATCTATTTATTCTTTCTGCACACTTCAAAGCCTTTTTTGCCTGATTTGAGGTACTTATTGCTTCATGATATAAAGTTTTTGCAACCTCTAAATAACTTGACCAGTCGAATTTCATTCAAACTCCAAATCTATAGAGAGGTTTACAGCAACTCCTAATGAAGCATTGAGTCACCAATTTCCATCAAATTCATTTTGTTTATTTAAAGCTTCATCTACAGATTCTGGACTCACGCAGATAGAAACAATAAGATATTCCCATTCTGAAGATTCAGGATCAATATACAACTTTAATCTTAATTTCTCAGTTGGGAAATACTTTCTTATCTGTGGATATGCTTCTAGAATAACATCTATCAAATTTGAATGATTTTGCAAAAATCTGTTGACACCAAGAATGTTTTCTATTGTGTAAAATTTAGAAATATAAAGGTTCATCAATTTTTATAATTAATGTAATACCGAATTGATATTGTTGTGGAATTTTGAAACTCTTCATTTTCATTAAAGTTGATATTTTTGATCTTTGAAATTAATCTATATTTAGACTAGCATCAAAACCCTTGATTTTTTACATTCTTAAGGGCAGGCTTTTGAGCCTACCCCTAGACTATTCTTTCAAAACTGTCTTTGATGCGATTCTCGTCTTTTTCCGATCGCTTTTTGAAAGTTCTCCACCAACTTGTAAGCGAGTAGCAGAGGACTGTAACACCGTTACCGCAGTGCTATCACCGATTTGTAAAGCGGTATTAGCAGCAGTTTGTAACATTGTAGCTGCACCTTTTGCGTCGCCTAGTGCCAATTTTGCCTCGGCCAATTGAGTTTGACGATATTTAGCTAAGAGCAAAATTGACTGTAATACCTGAGAATTGAGAGCGGGTTCGTAAGACCTGGTGAAATTAGCATATATTGGCGCTAATGGCGAAAGTAAACCCTGTTTATTCAAAGATGGGTCATCATAGCGAATTTGGATATGGCCAATGACCTGTTTCCCTTCTGGGAATTGTCCCAGATAAATATTCGCTAAAACCACTCGTTCCACATCTTTCATTAAATCCCCCAACCGTAACACTAAAGTTCCATTAGCATCGGTTTCTAGTGGTAACTCAATAGTATCCGGGGCAACTTGGGCTATGGGTTTAAGTTCTGCTAACCGCACACCGGGAACGAAAGATAGCAGTAAATGGGCATTTGTTAACCCTACCAACTGCACCCGACGAAACAACCTGGCAAATTGAGTCACAGCTTGTTCAGGATTCTCGATATAAGCTAGAGTACCACCGCCCGCATCAGCGATTTTCTCCAGTAAATTTTGATTCCAGTCATCACCAAAACCCAGAGTGTTAATTGTGAGATTTAGTTTAGCGGCCTTTTTGGCTAGTTGTAAACAACGTTTATTGTCATTGGGTCCAATTTGCCATTTCCAGATTTGTAGCCCCTTATCCCCATGGCCATCTGTCAGTAAGAAAGCTTGGGAAACAGCGCCTTTTGTGCCTTTAAGTAGTTCTGTGATCCCCAAAGACAAACCTTCAGCAATGACCGTACCGCCAGCCGCCTTTAATTTGGCTTTTAGCTGGGTTTTGATACTATTCCTATCGCTAACGATTTGATTGGGGATAATGACCCTCGCAGTGCCAGCAAAAGCGATAACTGAAATGCGATCGCCTGGCTTTAATTGATCCAATAATTGTTCCACGGCTTGCATCACCGTATTCATGGGTTCACCAGACATAGAACCACTTTGATCGAGAATCAAGCACAGATTTAAGGGCAAAGTTTGTTCAAATCCAGCCGGAATCGCGGAAATAGAAATTGAGAGTTGACGTTGATTACTTACTTGGGCAGCATCAACGTTAGTATCATTTAAAGCCGATATTAGTTTAACTTTCATTGAGGGGAAGCATCTTGCAAAACAGTTTTTGAGACAATTCTGGTTTTTTTGCGATCGCTTTCTGATAACTCTTCCCCGGCTTGCAAGCGTGTAGCTGAAACTTGCAAAACCGTTGCACCATTATTATCACCCATTTGCAAAGCAGTTTTTGCCGCCGTTTGTAACATCGTCGCAGCACCAGCCCGATCACCTTGCTGTAATTTCGTTTCGGCTAACTGGGTTTGACGATATTTGGCTAAAGCTAAAATCCACTGTTTTACCTGGGGATTTAGTGCTGGTTGGTAGTCCCTGGTGACATGAGCGTAAATTGGTACATTAGGGGAGTATAGCCCGATGGGGTTATTGTGGGCGGGGTTATCGTAGCGAACTTGAATATTAGCGATCGCTTGCTTACCTTCTGGCAACTGTCCCACATAAATATTAACCAAAACCACCCTTTCCACGTCTGTCATTAAATCACCTAATCTCACCCCCAATCGGCCATCACTTTCTCTTTGTATTGGTAAATCAATGGTATCTGGAGACACTTGGGCAATAGGTTTTAGTTCTGCTAACCGCACATTTGGCATCAGTGATATTAACAGATAAGCGTTAGTCAATCCTACTGTTTGCATCCGATTGAACAATCTCCCAAACTCAGTTAATGCCTGATCTGGTTGTTGAATATAAGACAACGTACCCATGCCCGCATCAGCAATTTTCTCTAAAACCTTATCATTCCAATTGTCACCAAATCCTAATGTATTCAGGGTTAAATTATAACTGGCGGCTAATTGGGCAAATTTCAAACAGCGTTCATTATCACCATGTTCATTTTCCCCATCAGTGAGTAAAAATGCTTGAGAAACTGTATCTTGTTTACCTTTAGCCAATTCCTCAATTCCCAAACGCAAACCCTCATCAATAGAAGTTCCCCCTTCGGCGCTGAGTTGCTTAATTTGCCTTTTGATCGATTCTGGATCTTTAATTAACTGATTGGGAACTAAAACCTTAGCCCGATGGTCAAAAACAACAACACTGAGCCGATCTTCAGGACTCAAACGATCTACCAACAAACAGGCCGCAGTTTTCACAGTTTCCAGAGATTTTCCCCCCATTGAACCGCTATGATCGAGAATTAGGCATAAATTCAATGGTACAGCCCGATCTATAGTTTCACCACTGGCAGAAATAGAAATTGCTAATTGACGTTGAGTGCTGATTTGATTTGCGTCTACAGCACCATCATTCAGAGCCAGTTGCAAATTAACTTTCATAATTTCAATTTCCTATCTAGTCTACACATACACAATTTTATAGATAACTTCATCAGGTATCTTCCCGACTACGGAAAACAAGTTAATTAGATATTTTAGATATTTAGGTGGTCAGTTGTCAGTTGTCAGTTGTCAAATGGGTAATGGGTAATTGGTGAGTCATTTTCTGTTTTAATCCTGTAAATCCTTCAATCTTGGACATCCTGTACCCCTTACGAGAGGGATTTCCGAGATTTTTCCCAAGGAACTGACATTATTTAGACATATTATAAATTAATATTTTTAATATTTTAATATTTTTCTGGTTATTTAATATCTGTCAAAATAGGTTGTAATACCACCAAATGTAAATTATATCTAGTATCTGCTTGCAAATAGCGCTGTTGTAGTGGTTGCCATTCTTGCCATAATTGATGACGATTGGCGGCTAATAGCGTCTTTAACCCTGGTAATTCCTTATCAAGTTCTGATTTGAAGATATTCTCTAACCACTCATGTAAAACCATATTATCTTGAATCATGCCCAAGATTTCTTGGATATTTTTAACATCATCAACATCAGCAGCAAAAGACTCACCATATAATTCAGTAAATAACTCCATTTGGTAGCGGAGACCTTTAGCTTGTTTCCGCAAACTATGAAGAGTTTCACCTTCTGTTTTTAAATGTTCTTCTAATTGAATTGGTGTCCATTTTGTTTGTATTACTTCTGATTCAATAATTTTAGTCCCAATTAACCATCCAGGGTGTAAGCAGAATTGACTAACTTCTGGTGAGAGTAAATCTGGTAATATATAATAAATTGGTACAGATGAAAAACCTTGATAACTGGGATTTTTTAACCAAGATTCACATTCATTTTTAAAGGATTTATAATGTTCATCTTTAAATGTTTTCTGAACATGAGAGAATGCAATTTCTCGCTGTTTATCCAATTCCGTAAAAGCTGTTTTAAGAAATTCCCGTTCTTTAGCAACTAAATGGGGTTGGTACTTTTTTTCCAAAATTTCTTCAAGGACATCTAAATCTCTAAGACCACCTAAAATCCGGGCAAATTTACCAATATTTTTATCACTAACTGATTTTGGTAAAATTAAATATTTTTCAAATCTACTCACAGCAGTTCTTAACCGTCGCATTCCCACCCGCATTTGATGTACTGCTTCTGGATCTTCGTCTTTTTTAACTGCTTTTTCCCATTTTATAGTTTTTTCAAAATGCTTTTCAATGGCTTGGTGTGCAGTTTCCGCGAGACTTTTGATTAATGTTTCTGTGGAGTTTTTCATAAATAAAAACAATTAGCAATAGAGTAATTTCATTCAAATAAAAATCAGTTTGTTTATACCTCTGTGATCTCTGTCTCTGGAGCGGTTCGTGAAATCAAATACAATTGCTATATCATAATATTTAAAAATATTTAAATATTTTTAAATATTAGTTGAAATAGCCTGTACCGGACAAGTAGGAATACATTGTTCACAAACAATACAACGCGATCGCACAAAAGCGAGTTTATACGTTTCTGGATTAATAGCAAGAGCTTCCGTCGGACAAACACCGGTACATAAACCACAGTGAACGCATATATCCTCATCAATGACAATTTCACCTAAACCCAGGGAAACATGAATATTTTGGGATCTCATCCATTCAATTGCTGCATCTAACTGATCAATATCCCCCAATAATTCTACCACCAATTTACCGATTTGATTAGGCGCAACTTGGGCGCGGATAATATTCGCAGCCACATTAAAATCCTTTGCTAGTCGGTAAGTAACTGGCATTTGAATTGCGCGTTTAGGAAAAGTCAGAGTAACTCTTTTTTTCATTAGCTGGGAAAACAGTAAACTAGATGATGAATTGAATTAATAAGTCTTAATAAATTGATTATGAGTACCGAAGCCCCTCTAAATTCTAGTAACCGCCTCAGAAACTTCCTAATTGTCATTGTAGCTACCCTGCTGGGAATTGCGCTGTTTTTGGGACTTAAGACGGATTCTACCTCAGTTTCCCTGGCAGAATTAGATCAAACTTCTATTCCCTTAGAAGTAGCCGTCAACAATGGAAAACCCTCTCTTGTGGAATTTTACGCTGATTGGTGTACAGTTTGTCAAAAAATGACACCGGACATAGCCAAACTCAGACAACAGTATGACAAAAACCTGAATTTTGTGATGTTGAATGTTGATAATACCAAATGGTTGCCAGAAATGCTCAAATATCGCGTAGATGGAATTCCCCACTTTGTATTTTTGGATAAACAAGGGGAAACCATAGCCGAAACCATTGGTGATATTCCCCGCACTATAATGGCCAGTAATTTAGAAGCCTTAATTATCGGCGCTACCCTTCCCCACATTCAAGGTCATGGCACAACTTCCCAATTTTCCGCCCCAGTCGCAACAGACACTAATCAAGATGATCCTCGTAGTCACGGTAGCCAAGTTGTAAATTAAGGTTTGTAGCGGGTAAGAGCAGAAAAGATGATCAAATCTTGTGGGGTGGGCATCTTGCCTGCCCTACCTGTGGGCATCTTGCCTGCCCTACCTGTGGGCATCTTGCTTGCCCTACCTGTGGGCATCTTGCTTGCCCTACCTGTGGGCATCTTGCTTGCCCTACCTGTGGGCATCTTGCTTGCCCTACCTGTGGGCATCTTGCTTGCCCTACCTGTGGGCATCTTGCTTGCCCTACCTGTGGGCATCTTGCTTGCCCTACCTGTGGGCATCTTGCTTGCCCTACCTGTGGGCATCTTGCTTGCCCTACCTATGCAAAAATTAAACACTATTAACCTAATCTTGTCAATATCATAGCTATCTTTTTTTGATCATGAGTTGCTACAGTGTTTAGTCTTGAAGCCGATAAAGTATTAAGTATGGTATCTAAAGAGATTTCCCGTGTCTGACTCATCCCCAAAGTATCTAATTAGCCTAGAGTTACGAGATTTACTCGTACAAAAACTCAGCACTCTTGAAAAAGACAATGTTTCCTTACAAAAGTCTTTAAAAGAACAGCAAACCCAAACCACAGCCCAAACAGAAGATCTATTCTTAGAACTTTTAGAAGTTGCCGATGCCTTAGAAGCCCTATTATACTATCTGGAGAACAATCCCCACCAAAGTTCAGAATTTATAGCCCGTCTACCCAACTCTATAAGTGCAGTCAATCGCAAATTTCTCAGTATATTAAGAAAACGCCAACTTTTACCTATAGAATTACAGGCAGAAACAGAGCCAGATTTTAACTTATGTCGCGTTATTGACCGGGAGGAAAGAACAGATATCCCAGACCAAACAATTACTAAAATCGTCCGTCGCGGATTTTATTGGGGTGAAAAAGTCCTCCGTCCCGCAGAAGTCATTACCGCTAAATCAGATCATGGTCATGAGGCACAAGGTAATGGGTAAATAAAATCGCTTCTGTTCCCTGAAATTCCCTTATACTCCCACTTACACTGTTAACTATTAACTATGACTCCTGACGAAAGTAATATAAAAGACACTTCTTCACCATCAAAAATGTGGAGTGGTTGGCCAGAAAATTTAGTTTTAATAACTATTGCCCTGAGTTTAGCACTCTTGATTCGGACTTTTATCGCTGAACCACGCTTGATTCCTTCCGCATCAATGTATCCAACTTTACATACAGGCGATCGCTTGGTAGTAGAAAAAGTATCATACCATTTTCATCCTCCCAAAATCGGTGATATCGTCGTTTTTAACTCACCACCAGAATTACAAAAACGGGGGTATCCTCAAAGCCAAGCCTTTATTAAACGGGTAATTGGTGAACCAGGAACAGTAATTAGCATCTCCCAAGGACTAGTTTACCTCAACGGTCAACCTTTAATAGAAGACTACATCGCTGAACCACCAAATCTTCCATTTCCAGAAATTCAAGTCCCAGAAGGTGCATTTTTCGTTATGGGAGATAACCGTAATGATAGTAATGATTCTCGCTACTGGGGTTTTGTCCCTAGTGAAAATCTCATTGGCCGGGCTACATTTCGCTTCTGGCCTCTTGACCGCATTGGCGTACTCTAGTTTGGCTTCCACACCCCTCTGGAAGTTAAGTCCCGTTTAGACAATATAATTTGAATTTGCTACTGCGTGGATTTCATGAAACAACCCACGCAGACGCGTTTTGTCTGGTCATTTAATCTCAAACTTACTATAGGTTCATTTTTTAGCTTCATTTTTTATTCACCAATTCTCATACAGGTTTTGGCTTAAATTGTTCCATAACGTACTCCATAACTACAGGTGACAAAGTATATTTACCTGCTTTTTCCTGAATTAAAGAGCGTGAATGTAGCCTTTCTATTGCTTGCCAAAAATGGGATCTAGAAATATGAGGTAATATATTTGCTAAATCAGTAATTGTTGTTAATTGCGAATTAGTTGCCAAATAATAGATGATTTGCTTTTCTATATCCCAGAGACAATTTAACTGTTGTTCTAGCAACCTGTGAAGATGATAACTGACTAATAGGGTATTCTGTGCTAGATATTTGTTAATATCACCATTAAATAATTTGATGATAGCATTAACAGCTATTTGAATTTTTAAAGGATTATTACCATATAAATTGCATAATTCATATTTTTGTTGTTCTGTCCCCAATAGTTGTTTTGATTGTATCAAAGAAAACGCTACTACTAAAGAACCAAACAACTTCAAAGAACGTACTGAGGATGACCAGTTTTCCA
>NZ_JACJPZ010000022.1:0-74523 GCF_014696335.1 Dolichospermum sp. FACHB-1250 | reverse complement strand
TCTAACGATGGTGCTAGATTTTTGGGTAATAATTTCGGTAAAATCCAAACAGAAGAAACTGATTACAGAACAGCGAAACAAGTTAAACGCAACAAAATCAAATCAGTTTTTGATAAGTCTATTGCCAAAGGGAACAGCGCCAAAGCCGATAGAATTAAACGGAATAACCTCGGTAAAATCAAGTGGAACAACCGAGAAACATCATTTAAAGGTAGGATTCAAACAATAGTTTTTACAGCTACATATCACTTGATGACTGATGCAATCAAGGTAGCTTTTGAAGATCTGACGGAAGCAATAAAAAGCAAAAAGCCCTTGCGAAAACGCATGAAGAGAAATGTTTCTTCATGGTGCAAAGGGGTAGTTGCGGATGCTCTCAAACAAGTTTCAACCCGCACAGGTTGTGCCGTTGTTAGTGTTAATAGTGCATATACGTCACAACTTGACTCCAGATTTGCTACCTTAACAGGCAGTAGAAATGGTGACAAGTTTACCGGACATGATGGGGTCGTGATGCACTCAGATACTAATGCTGCTGACAATATTTTAGCAAGAATGAGTGATGTTGAAATCACTCGATATATGAAACATTCCGATGTGAAGAAAATCTTGTTAGAAAGAAGTCAGAAGTTTCGGGATTCTTTGATGGAAACCGCAGCGATAACGGGCCAGGATAAGCCCCAGACTCTAGAACCTGAAGTCAGGTCAATCAGAGAGCGAATTATCAGCAATTGACACTGTTTGACCAAGGTTTAACTACGTTAGTTGTGTATCTCTAAAACCATCCTTCTTGTTCCAGGGTTTCAATTAATTGTAAACCGCGAGGATCTCCTACTCCCAGAAGCGCGGCTTTAGTGTCTTCTCTGACTCCTAAGTCTTTGTCTTCAGCAAAAGCTTGAATTAGCGCGTCTATTGCTGTAGCATAGACGACATTGGAAGGTAGTTCTTTACAAAGCTGGCCGATTGTCCAAGCGGAGTTACTACGCACAGCGGCTACAGGGTCTTTAACCAAGGCTTCAATCAGGGCAGGAATAGCACCTACAATGGCTTCATAACCTACTTCTGTCATCTGTGCTAGGGCGCTGGCAGACCAGAGACGAACTGCGGAAATATCGGTTCTGAGGGCATCTGTGAGGGGTGCTAAGGAACGAAAATCACGACAGTTTCCTAAAGCCCATACTACTCCTTTGCGAACATAACCATTCCCATCGCGGTTGAGTTGAGTAATTAATGGTGCTACGGCTTCCGAGGACGGGTTGCGGCCGATACCATAAGCGGCGCTGACTCGCACCAGGGGACAGTTATCTGTTAATAGGTGGATGAGATGGGGTGTTGCTCGTTGATCCTGAAGATCGCAAAAAGCACGCGCTGCTAACATCCGCTGTTGGGGCTGGGGATTTTTCAGGAGTACCAGCATTAATTCTACATCAGGTTTTTCTACTTCTGATTCATCAGTAAGTGGTTCTATTTGGTCTAGGGGGGTAATAAGCTCCCCTTCGGTATCAAGTAGGCTTAGTTCGTATTCGTCGTACATAATGATTCCACTGTAACCCCTATTCCTGGATGGCGGTAATTCATGAATTACTAATTGTCAATTGTCAATTGTCAATTCTCACGCGACTGAAGTGATTTTACCATCCAGAGGGATTGTTCTTGATAACCGAGTTGATGATAAAGATCTAATGCGGGTGTGTTTGTTTGAAATACTTGTAGTCCGATTTGTCTGTATCCCCTTTGTTTAGCCCAATTTTCTATATAATTCATTAATGCTTTGCCAATACCTCTATGGCGATATTCTGGCATCACATAGAGAAGAAAAATATGAGGATGGCGATCGCCGCTGACCTGATCTATAGCATTTCCCACCCAAAGACAGCCTATGGGTGATTGGTGCTGATTTTTTGTTTCCTGTTCATCATATACCCACCATAAAGGGGTATCACGGGACAAATATTGTTCAACGGTACGGGTTAGGTGAGAAAAGTTTTGATTGGGGAATTGTTCTTGGTAAGTCCGCTCCATGAATTTTACCAAGAGGGCTTGATCTACGGTAGAACCTTGCTCAATAGCATAGCCTGGGAGTAAATTCAAAATGGACTGATTCCCCAATTACTTAATTATGATCCCAATAGGTGCGGGGGCAGCCATGTCCGATGGTAAAAAGATCCTGGCGCTGACTGCGACCAAAGCAAAGGTAAAAATCAAGACTGCAATCAAAGGGGCGATATATTGACGTAAAAAGGCCATGGTGTTCGTGTGAATAAATAGGGACTATCTTGATTTTAGCAATTATTCCAATTTGGTAAAGGCTGGCTACGATTCCTGATTTTGGTCTAATTCATCTAAGACCTTTTCACAATACCAATTTTCTGGCATTTCCGGAGCGTTTTCCTTGGCTTGTTGAATGAGTCTTTCCGCAGCAGCCACATCTCCAGATAATCTAGCAATTAGGCGATTTTTTAAGTAATTGCTAGTAAATTCTTCCTCTGGTTGCTTGAGTATGGTGGGAGTAACTGTTTTCTGGGGTTCTCTCCGTAATTGCCAAAATAAGACGTAATAGAGTGTACCAAAAATCAGAATCAGACTAATTGTTCCTAGTAGTGTGAGGAAATTAAAAGCCAGATTTTGCAGAACTAATTGTGAGATGACATAGCCCAGTAATAAACCTGTGACTATGAGAACGAATGTACCAGCAATAATAACTACTTGGGGTTCCATATATCTTCTTCTTCTAGTCCTGGTCTGTTAATTGCTAACGGTTTGGGATTCCAAGGGGCAAACAATGGTAATAGTAGAAGTCCCGGTACAGCAGCAAAGATACTAATTACAAAAAATAACGGCCATCCTGTACTTTTGGCTAAAGAACCGGCTGGCGCAACTAGAATATCACGACTTACGGCCATAAAACTAGAAAGTAAAGCATATTGTGTGGCAGAATACCGTTGATTACACATACTCATCAAAAAGGCCACAAAGGCCGCTGTTCCTAATCCAGCACAAAAGTTTTCTATATTAATTGTCAGGAGGAGAAACTGATAATTTTTACCAACTTGTGCCAGAATTAGATAGGCTAGGTTGCTGACTGCTTGTAAAGCACCAAATACCCAAAGTGAGCGATTTAATCCAATTTTACTCAAAAACGCGCCCCCTGCCAATGTACCAACTATTGTGGCTATTAATCCCATACCGCCTTGAATTGCGCCAATGTCGGTTTGTGTGAAGCCCGTTTGCAGTAAAAACGGTGTGGACATATTATTGACAAAGGAATCACCGAGTTTATAAAGGACAATAAATAGCAGAGTAAGTATAGCTTGAACCAATCCTTGACGCTGGATAAATTCCCCAAAGGGCAGAATTACAGCCTCGGTTAAAGATGCTGGGGGATTGATTTCTTTCGGTTCTGGTGCAAACAAAGTGGCAATAATCCCTAGTCCCATGCCTACGGACATGAATAAGTATACTGATGACCAAGCTATTCTATCAGCAAGAATCAGGGCTAAAGAGCCTGTGAGTAGTAAAGCAATGCGATAACCTAGTACAAATACTGCTGCACCTGCGCCCATTTCCAGCGGTTCGAGAATATCCGTACGGTAAGCATCAGCAGCGATGTCTTGGGTGGCACTCAGGAAGGCAATGACGACAGCGTTAATAGCTAGGAATTGCAGGGCTTGTTTGGGTTGCTGTAGGGACATGGCCGCGATCGCTATTAATAACCCAATTTGAATTACAATTAGCCAACCCCGTCTTCTGCCTAAAAATGGTAATGTAAACCAGTCTAACACCGGTGACCAGAGAAATTTTAAGGAATATGGCACACCTACCAGGCTAAATAAGCCGATAGCGGTTAAATCTACCTTCTCAACGGTCATCCATGCTTGTAAGGTCTTGCTGGTCAAAAACAAGGGCAACCCGGATGAAAATCCGAGTAGGATCAAGGCCGCCATTTTTGGGCTACCGAAAACTCGCAGTAGGGACTTGACTGGATTCATCTAAACCTCCTCCAGGAGACCCCCACCAAAACTGTACTCAGTTTGGTGATGGGAGGAATGGAGGGTTAATTGTGAAACTTCCCTTGAGTAATTTTGTGTGCCAGCACAAACAATGAGAGGGACAGTTGAGCAATTAACAAATCTTTTATACTGCATACAAATAACCATCCTTTGCGTGAATGCGTTTACAAAACTTATGTGATATTCCTTATGAATTGGGTTTAATGGCGTGAAGTTGGTATCTAAAACAAATACTTTGGACATATTGTCCCTCCTTGCGGGTAATGTTAGCCTAGACAAAGATTTAAAGGCTTTTTACGCAACAGCACTGGATTAACCCAATAAGCCTGTTTAACTGTTAACCTCACCAGCTACAAACTGGCTGCGTATTTGTAGGTGAGATGACCTGAAAATCGTAGTGATTTAACACTTAGTCGGGTAAACTCTGGGCTTTTAAAGCTCCCACTTACCCTCAGGGAAATGGTGGGTAATTTACTTTTCCTCGTCACTTAGGATATTTGCAGTTATCGGCCATTGGGGTGGCACAACGATCGCAAAATCAGGATCTTACTTTCTTTGTGGACAGTTCAATTAGATCTTCAATTTTCTTAATATTCTGATCTCCTGCTAGGTAGCCAATACCTCTATGTAAGTGTAAGCGAAATTGGGTAATTAGGGTCTCTCTATCTGTATCTAAACCGTCGTTGTAACACCGTTGTTTGAGTGCTAACAGCAGAATATCCGCTATTTCTCCCCCAAAAACCCGCCATGTCATCTCCACGTTGCTATCTTGGGGAATAGGTACAGGTGACGGTGCTGCGGGTTCTGCAAGAGAACGACAAAAAGCCCACCGACATAATATGTTCCATTGTTCGATTTTGGTGCTGCGTTTGAGTTTGAGTAGTTGTTCTTTGGCTGTTTGGGAAAGTTTGATTCTTTCTATTGGTGATTCCATGATTTTGGTAATTGGTAATTGGTAATTGGTAATTGGTAATTGGTAATTGGTAATTGGAAAAATCTATTAGTCATTACCAATCGAATTTAAATAAGCATTTAACTTTGCGGGAAGTTCATGAATTATCGGTTTGAGAATATTTACTTGTTCAACTGTTAATAAATTACGGGCATAAGCAAGCCGCAACCAATGAATTGTTTCATTAAGAGAACCTCTAGCTATTTTAATAAAGCGTTTATTGTCTTGAAAGTTATAACGTCCTCTACCCTCTGCTATATTTGCTCCAATGCTATCTGCTGAATGCACAATCTGCTTACCAATTGTATCTTTACTAAAATTATCCCATCCCATAACCACTTTCCAAATTTCATTTGCTAATTTTTCCGATAATTTATACACTTGTAACTCTTCAAAATCTGGTCTACCCATTACCCATTACCCATTACCCATGACCCATTACCCATTACCCATTACCCATTACCAAAAATAACCAGGTTTGATTGTGGTTTCTCGTTTGCTGGAGTTGTATTGGAGTAGGTATTCACGGGCTATGGCTTCGGTTTCTTGCAGGTTTTGATATTCTTTTTTCGCAATTTCGGTGTCGGTGGAAAGGAGAATTACTTGATGGCTGGCTGAGGGAAAATATCTTTCTACTAAGTTGTTACGGTGAGAGGAGTCTAGTCTTCCTAAGGGGGTGTCTATGGCTATGGGTAAACGTCTTCCTGATACTTTAGCTAATCCCCACAAAAATGCGATCGCTAATAGTTGTTTTTCTCCTGCTGAAAGCCGATGTTTGGGAACCGGTTTTCCATTTAAATCATATAATGATAAGCCGAAGGTTTTACTGTCTATGGCTATGCGATGTACTAGGTCTGATTTATGTAATAAATATAGAAAGCAGTTTTTTACTTCTTCTTCTAATTTATTCAATTTTCTCAGGGTTAATCTTTCTCGAAATATTTTTAATGTTTGTTGCACTTTTCCGGCAGAATTAATAATATGTTCACTATTTTGATATTTGAGATTTTCTACTGTATATTCATTTAATTCTTGTCTCAGTTTTTTGGTTTCTGCTTCTAATTCTATCAGTTTTTGATTCATCATTTCTGCTTGATATCTAATTTGATTAAATCCAGTTTGTGCCTGTTTAACTGCTTTTTGTAATTTCATATATTCCTCTGGTGCGGCCGCTGTTTGTACTTGTCTTTCTAGGGTGAGTATTTCTTCTTCATAATTAGTTAATTCATCTAATTGTTTTTGGGCTGTATTTTGACCAATTTGCAACCGATAGGTTATATTGTCAACTAAACTTAAACTTTCTTCATCTGCATTTAACCAGGTATTTTCTATGGATAAGTTATTGCTATATAAGTTATTGATATCTTCAGCCAAAAAAGATTGAATATTACTAATATTAGTATTCTCTATATTTAATTGTCTTAGCCAATTAATTAATCTTTCATCTCTCGCAATTAAGACATCTTTAGCTAATTGAATTTGTTGAGTTTTCAGTTCTTTTTCTCCCTGTCTTTGAATTTGAGATAATAAAGGACTAATTAACGCTAAAGGTAAAACATCACCTGCTAATTCACATAAGGACTCACGGACGTTATTAGCAAGTTTGATTTTCTCTTCTCTTTGTTTTTCTAATTGACTACGTTCAGCAGCAATTTTACCACCTTCATTCACAAATTTATCTAAGGCTTCTTCCTGAATTTTTTCTAATTCTGCAACTTTCATATTAACAGTTGCTAGTCTTTGCCGATTATTTTCATATTCTTGCTGTTTTTCATGCAGTTTAGTTTCAATTTCTTCTAATTTACCTAAATCTTTATTGTCTGCAAATTCTCGTTTTTTGCGATTCACTAAAATCTCTAAATCAATTGCTAATTTATCTGCTAATTCTAAACCCAAAAGTCCATTAATTGCGTCAACAACTATGGGTGGTGGTATTTCCTGTTCTGCAAGTTCTTTAACTTGTTCACCGTCAAAGAGAAATAAATTGGAAATACCTAAAGGTAAGATATTTTCTATATATTCATCCCAAATATTTGCTAATGAATCAATTGGCCAAGTTTCATCATCACCTAAAATCCCTAAATGGTCTTTACCGTCTTTAGGATTTTTTTCCCAAGTCCGCACAACGCGATATTGTATGGGTCTATCTTCTTCGATATGTTCAAAAACCAATTCAATTCTGGTTTTTTCTGTGGGGTTAGCTTTACTGTTGACACATTGGGTTAAAAAATCACTATAACTCAGATTTCCTCTAGTTGAACATTGGGCGCGTTGTCCATATAATGCGAGACGAATGGCATCTATCAACGTAGTTTTTCCGCCACCATTCATTCCCCCTAAAAGGATAATTGGGCGGGCGTTATCTTCATCAATTTGGGGGTTGAGGTTGATGATTTGTTTACCAGCATAAGGACCAAAGTTTTGCAGAACTAATTCTAGGAAGATCATGGTTTTTTGTTGTTTTTTTGTGTTTTTTTTAACGAACCACTCCAGGCGCACAGAACGCAGAGGAAGAAAGAAAAGAGATGTTTATCTCGTTCCCTGGCTCTGACAGGAAATGCTTTCAAGAGGCTCTGCCTCTGTTATAATTAGTTGAGATACAATCTCAAAATTGGCTTTCCTAGCTAGGGGACAGGAAGGAGGAATATAGATTAAATGAACCACGAAGGAACGAAGAACACGAAGGAAGAAGGAAGAAGGAAGAAGGAAGAAGATAATTAATCTTTTAGTGGGAAGGGAGTATTTTATTCATCTGGGTTATTCTGTGCATATTTGAAGTTAGCCCAAGTTTGTGGTTTACTCTCTTCTTTATCCGGGCTATCTCCTAATGTTAATTGTTTGACTTTTTCTCGCACTGTAGCAACATCACCTTCTAATGCTGCTTGTCGTAAATCTCTTTTTAAATGGGCATTTCTAATGGCTACTTCTGGAGAACGGGAACTTGTATCAAAGCATTTTTCTAGGCTTTCGTAAATACCCACACGGCGAGTTTTTTTCTTAAATTGTCTTTCTGTATCTAATAGTCTGGCCATTAATTCTAAGTGCATTCCGTCACCGTCACAAATTTCTTCTAATACTCCCCATTCATCACTACCAAGTATACTTTGATCTGCACCAGGACGGGGATCTTTAAATACTTCTCCTGTCACTTCTTCATATATTCGGGGAACACTATCATCAAATTCGTGTTTTTCTTCTAACCAGATTCGGCGAATTTCACTTAATTCTGCTTGAGAAATCAGGGTAATATCCCGCATATTTTCCGGCGCGTTTTGACGCATTTCTTTTTGCGCTGTTAATAATTTTCTTAACCAATATTCTCGCCAATATTTTGTATATGGTCCAGGTATAGGTTCAATAGATGTTCCACCGTCTACATTACGTTCAAATAATTGAACTTCTCCCCAGATACGGCGAAAATCTCTTTTTTCGCGGTCATTTTCAATATCTAATTCTCGACGAAAATCAACTATTGGTTGCATCCATTCTTTTTCGTCATTATTTTGAATCATTGCATTCAAAGATTTATCACGTTCAACAAGTGTGCAAACCCAGCAGCCAAAGCGAGAACTACCACAACTAGGAGTAGAAGTATCAACAACTAAAGGACATTCATTATCTGCTGTTGATTCCCTATACATAGTAAATAGGTCTTTATTACTATGTCCCCAAGGATTTTCCCATTGCATTAAATATAGCCAGACTTCATCTGTACGCCAATCTTCAATAGGACTATAAACGAGTGAATTAGGTAAGCTTGCATTAGGACTAAGATGTTCGCGTAATCGTCTTGCTTCGTATTTTTTCATTGTAGCAGCACGACGAGGACTTTCTGCTTTGCGAATACCTAAGATTACAATAGCTTCACCGCTACTTCTAACAACATCACGAATAAAACGATTAGATGGATTGATTTTCAAACGTCCTGTACACCAACGAAACTTTTGACGGGGTGCTGGATAACCTTTGCCAATTAGACCTACCCAGTATGTATCTACAATCTCTGGTTCTAATACATGAGGTTGCATTGGCATTTTCTGCTCTTTAGCGGCTAATTGTATATGCTTATGAGAACTACGCACCCAAACAGAAACATAGGGATTTTCTACTCCTGTATCTGTCGTAATTACATGAATTGGTTTAGTTCTTTTTTCCGGTGGGAGTCCAGAAATTGCATTCCAAATAAGCTGTAAAGTAGCAGTGCTGTCTTTTCCACCGGAATAGCCTACCACCCAAGGTATTTGGTCTAAACAATACAATTCTTGAATTTCTGTAGTCAAAGCTTGGATATACTCCACTAACTCCGGTACAGTACGATTTTGCTGATTTTTATTTTCTGGCTGTTGTGAATAAGTCATTTTTCCCCTACTTGTAGATACATGAACCTAAAATCAATACTTCCCTGTAGCAAAATGGAATTATTTAGTATATAAATCAACATAGCTATGAGTGCAACATAATATTTTTAAAAATAACATCATTAGTATCCATTTTTTTTGGATAATAAAGCAACAATTAGTCAATAAGTTTTTAAAAATTAATATGAATGATAGTACAAACACACTAAATAATCAACTCGCTAATGAGTATCTAGAACGGGAAAATAACGATAAACAGGTATTAGCTTTACTGCTAAGCCGGTTTTTAGAGAAGAAAGACCAAATTCTTGTCCAAAAAACCGAAATGGGTGGTATCGAGGCTTATGTAAGTTCTGTTACCTTGGAATGGTTCGCGGGACGGGTACATTTTGCGTCAGGTTTACCCCTCCTGCAAAAAAAGTACAACCCAGATACGGAAAATATCGAAATTGATGCTGATAGCATTGATGAAATTCAACAACGACCTGTTGATTGGTCGCGTCAAGCCCCGTTAGTACAGTATTTAGCAGCGAGAAAAAACCATAAATTTCCGGCTGTTTTGGTGGTAATTAATCAACCTTGGGTAGATAACCCCAAAGCAGTAGAATGGGATAGTCAAGGACGGGCTAAAAAAGCGACTACTGATTTTATACCCTTAGATAAAGATGGTAAAGTTGGTTTACTGAATATTTCTGAAGAGAATGTGACAATTTATGCTTTAGATGGTCAACATAGATTAATGGGTGTACAGGGTTTAATGGAATTAATTAAATCTGGTAAACTCCAACGTTATAAAAAAGATAAAACTGCTGATGAAAGTTTTATTACTTTATCTGATTTGATCGATAAATATCAAGTAGAACCTGCTTATTTACAAAGTTTATCTAAAGAGAAAATTGGTATTGAATTTATTTGTGCGGTGAATACTGGAGAAACTCATACAGAAGCGAAACGACGAATCAGATCAATTTTTGTTCATGTAAATTTGATGGCTGCACCTTTAAGTAAAGGTCAGTTAGCACAACTAAATGAAGATGATGGTTTTGCCATTGTAGCGCGAAAAATTGCCGTTACACATCCACTTTTAGAACAGAAGCCAAATCGCAATCCTCGTGTTAATTGGAATAGTGCCACCGTAGCCGCTAATTCTACGGTTTTAACCACTCTGCAAGCCCTACAAGATATGTCTGAAAGATATTTGGGGCAAAAGTTCCCTCACTGGAAACCTTTAGAAAAAGGGTTAATTCCCATGCGTCCAGAAAATGAAGAAATTCAGGAAGGAATTGCAGATTTTAGATTACTTTTTGATCATTTAGCTAATCTTCCCAGTTATAAAATATTAGAACATGAAGAAACAACAGTTTTACGTCGCTTCCATTTTGAAAAAGACGGGGGTGAGGGAAATATGCTATTTCGTCCAGTTTCTCAAATTGCTTTAGCGCAAGCTTTGGGAAATTTGGTATTTAAAAAAGGTTTTGCTTTGACGGATATTTTTAAAAAGTTAGAAAAATTTGACCGTCAAGGGGGTTTTAGTGGTATGGAATATCCTCAATCTTTATGGTATGGGGTTTTATATGATCCGAATAAAAAGCGGGTACAAGTAGTAGGAAAAGATTTAGCTGTGAAGTTATTGATTTATATTTTGGGGGGAATGACTGAAAAAATAGAAGTTACTGCTTTACGTAAGGCTTTAGCCAATGCTAGGACCATAGAAGAACAAACTATAGGTTTTGATGGTAAGTTTGTCAAACCGCAAGATGTAGGACTACCATCTGTCATTTAAGTGCGAATACATATTTGCATTTAGAAAACAAGTCATGTTACCATGATACGTATATGTATAAAGAAAATATATTCTGTGGCATAGCTGTATAGCAAAAGTGCTACATAGCAGCTTAGGTTATTTTCTCTATCATTTACTAATCATTTACTATCAGACACAGGTGAAACTAAATGTTTATTATCTCAAACAACGAAAGCAAAGCAAGATATAACAAACCACTCTACGGATTAACTGGAACTTACACTTTATCCGAAGGAATAGCTCTTCCCTACTTTTTATCACTCTTTGAAATTAACCGAGCAATTGATGAACTTAAGATCGCTGAACAGATTCCAGCATCACTAGACACAAAATGGTCACTTAAAGAACTATTTCAGCGAGAAATTGATGAAAAGAGAGTCGAGGACGATATCGTTAAAGGATATCTTCTTGATCCCAAAAAGCTCAAATTTTTTAATGCTATTACCATCGTACTAATGCCAAAAGGGGCAGATGGTAAAATTCAGGATTCCTTTGATAATTCCAAAAATCTTGATTCACCACCAATTCCTTGGGATAGTACCGATCTTGATGATGCACAATGGAATAATCACCCACAAGCTAACTTTGGTGGTGTCCAATTCGTTTCTGCTGGACTTTCAGCGCGACTTCGTTGGGATGAAGATCGTGTACTTGCTGTAGCTGTAGATGGACAACATCGGCTTTGGGCGCTCCGTACTTTCCGTGAAGATCCGAAGTTCTGTGGTGGTACACTTAAGACCATTGAGCAACAAACTAAAATTCCCGTCCTATTCGTGTTGCTTGATCCAAGTGCTGGTTTCCAGAACCGACAAAGTGAATCTGATCACTCGATTCGGGGAATTGCTCGTGAACTATTCACTGATTTAAACAAGAATGCCAAGACTGTTGATAAGGCTAGAGAACTCATTTTAGATGATAAGAGTATCAATGCACAATGTGTAAGAACATTGGTAACTGAGAGAACATCTCAAGATTCTCAAGATCGACTTCCTCTATCTCAAGTGCGTTGGCAAGATGACTCTCACAAATTTGATACATCTTACTACCTCAATTCCTTAGTTCACTTAGATTTGTTAGTTTCGGCAACGCTAAATCTCAAACCACCACGTGATCCAATGGAGACGAAGCAAGTTAAGGAATTTATTGATAGCATTAATTCTTCCCTCGGTATAGGAGAACAGGAAGTTCAGCATGAAGGTCGTTCTCTTTATAAATACTATGTAGAAGATTATTGTGATGAGGATGGAGAAGCTGATGCACCTTTTTCACGGTTACCAGAAAAATATCTTGAATCAGCAGTCAACGGCTTTAAAGTTAATTTTCGTCCTTGGTTACTTAAGCTTTTACTTGAGTTTAAGCCATATCGTAATTTACTTCAATATGCTCGTGAGCATAACTTAATTGAGGGTACTTTTGGCAAGTTTCAAGCTCAAACCAACAAACATAAAGCAAATATTAAACAACAGGAAATTGCTAAGGATAGTGACTGGCACAATCGAGAAATCTTACGTCATCAAACCGCTATTAATAGCATGAAGGAAAGTCAATGGGCTTTCAAAGCGATATTCCAGAAAGCTATGGTTAGGTTAGGAAGATTAGTGGAATTTGAGTATAAGGGACAAAATAAAAACTTAGGAAATATAAATGATGTTCTAAGTTTTCTTGATAGATTATATGAGGAAGGGATTCTTAAGGTAGATGCAAAGTTAACTAATTATCCTTTTGGCTTATGGACATTTATCGCTACAAACCAAAATAGTGACAAAATTAAGGTTGCAAAAACAGTTGAGGATAGAATATTTTATTTATTGTGTTTGTGGTATTTTGGAACACGTAAAATTCAGATAGATATTGCTAATGGTGATCCAGTCTTATCTAAACGAAAGCTACTAAAATTTTTTAGTGCAGATACAAATAAAGCTCATTGGCATAACTGTAATGCTGTTTATCAAGGACTATACAAAGGCTTTGATACAAACGCTTTTTATGGTAAAGAGCATGAACAAATGAGTGATGAGCGAAAAAGAGATATGGTACGTGATAGGTTTTCTGCTATACTTGCTGCTGGATTACCTGAGTTCTACAGTCAGTCTTCAGAAAGACAATTATCTAACGAAGAGGAAGATTCTGAATAGGATCATCTAACTACAAAATTTACGCTACATCAGGCAAATGTAAAAAAATAACTTAGTTTAAGACAGGAATTTAGTTAGATTAAATTCCTCGTCTTCTTCTCCATTATTTGTTTTTTCATACTTCAAATACATAGCAATTCTATCCGTATAGTCAATTGCACCTCTAAGTTCAGATACTAAAAGTTCTAAACCACCATTAGCGTATTCTTCAAAAATTCCATTACGTTGTTTTTCGTATTCTTCCTCATGAGGAGACAAAATAATAATATCTTGAGTTTCTGTAAGCGCAATTAATTTAATTAAAATATCATATCCAGATACTGCAAAAACTTCTAACCTAATTGGAGCAGGTTCACGTTTAGAAATTTCCCCCAAAGGAATACGCTTTTTATGCTTTACACCCAAAGCAGCAGCAAAAACAATCACATCAGCGAAAGTCTGAAAAGGACCAGTTCCCCCCTCAGCAGAAGTTAAACTTTTTACCAACTCAGCTTTATCCTTAGCAACCCTGATTCTACCAGTTTCCGCCATAATTATAAAATCTACACCCTTAACATCATAAACCAACGCTAACTTACTAATACCACAATCTTACCCTCTTCTTTGCGACTGTGCGCGAAACAAAGAATCAAAAAACATCCTCATAAACCAGAGAAAGAGGAAAAGTAAAATCAACACTAACTAAATGTACATCATCACCCTCAACAAAAGGATGTAACTCCCATAAACCCCTATCATTTAACCGAAAACAATCCAAACCCACCTTATCAACACTAATTAAAACATATTCCTGCAAAGTTGGAATCTGTCTATATAGCTGAAACTTACCTCCCCTATCATAAGCCTCCGTACTCGGAGAAAGCACCTCAACGACTAAACTAGGAAATTGAATAAACTTAAGCGCTTTTTTATCTTTAGGGTGACAACTAACAACAACATCAGGATAAGTAAACGGACCATTTTCCGATATACCCACTTTAGCATCAGCAATGTTAACACGACACTTACTACCTTTTAAATGATTTTTTAACCCAGAAGCTAAATTAAAAGCAATATCATTATGAGGAATAGTTCCCCCGGTCATAGCAAAAACTTCACCATTGATATATTCATATTTAATATCTTGCTTTTCCTCCCACTCCAAATACTCAAGAGGACTCATATAACTTCTATCCAAATTAGCAACCATAACATTTACCTCCTAATTTTCCGTAAAATAAATTAACTAAATAAATTAACTAAAAATTTGCAACAACCAGCGATTAACCTCACCATCATCTTGATTTAAACTACGTTGAATGGCTTCCTGAACAGTAGATATTTGTAAACCTGGTAAAACCTTTGACTCCTCAATTCTTCTACTCCCACCGTCAATAATTTCCAAAGCAATAATATCATGATTATTAGCATCCATTACCCAATATTCCTTTACACCCAACCGTTCATAGAGTAATCGCTTAAACCCCAAATCATCATTAATAGAAGAAGCAGCAACTTCTACAACTAGAGTAGGTGCTGCTAACTCATTAATATTGACAGGAGAATTATTCAAAGGTGGAAATTTGATTTTATCCCCAATATAAAAAGCTAAATCAGGTTGACATTCACTTTCACCTATTTTCCTAAAGCTGGTATTAGTAGCTTCAATAATTTTGATATTTTTGAGAGTAGCAAATAAACTCACTACCTTAGAAACAATAGAATTATAACGGCCATGACGAAAACCAACTGGTAACATTTCTACCCTCATATAATTTTCATAAAAATAAAATCTTCCGTGCTGATAATCAGAATGTTCAGCGACTTCTAGAAATTCATCCCAACTTACCTTTACCCAACTATCAGTAACCAAACTTAAAGAACTAACAACCATAATTTTCTTCCTTTACGTGAAACATTCTAAACCCGTTCAACCTCAACAATTTCCGTATATTCAAAACCATTCAAACTCTGTCGCACCAAAGAATATCGTTCCCCGTGTAACTCAATAAAATCCTGTTCACAATTAGGCTTAGAAGAATAATAAACCAAAACATATTCCTTCCCGATTTTATCAACAATTTCCTCCTCAACTTCTATCCTCCATTGAGTCTTAGTCACCAACACAACCAACTGATTTGCTAACTTAGGAATAGTTCGCGCAATGTGACGACGGGAATTAGCATCTAAACTCCCAAAAGGAGAATCCATAACAATCGGAAAAGTGCTACTATCGGGAACCATCATCATTTTTTTCTTCTCACTCCAGTCGCGCACTTTATCAATAATACTAGCGATAAAAGACAGACTGAGAATTTGATTTTCTCCCGTAGAAGCTGCGACTGGTGCTTCAATTCCCGTGGTATTTTCCACCAAACTTAATTCATAGTTTTCGCTAATTTTGGGAATATAGGGAGTAAAAGAAATCTCTGAAAAGATTTCCTGTACTCGCTGTTCCAATTGCAGACGAAACTGATTTTCTTGACGGTTTTTCACTTCTAACAATCGTTCAATAGCATCCTGAGTAGCATTAATACGACGCTGTGCTAAAAATTGTTTTTCCTCATTTTGTTTTTGCTTAGATATTTGTTTGATCAAAGTATCCATACTTATTTTTAAGTGAGAAAGTTCCTGGTGATTTGCACCTTGTTCCCGATTTAATTCATCAATTTTAGATTCAATTTCATCCAGACGTTTTTGTAAATTACTAATTTCCTCATTGGGATCTTTTCGTAATTGTTCTTCAATAGTTGTTAATTCCAACTCCACTTGATTGAGATTTTCCCTCAACTGTTGAATTCTTAATTGTTCCCTATCCGCTTCTTCCCAAAAAGCAACAGCTTGTTTATCAATTTCGTCAACTTGGGCGCTCATTCTAATTGCGGTTTCTTCTACAGTTGAAGAACCGGCTTTTCGCATGAGATTCTTCACATGAAAATGAGTATGAGTTCCTTCCCTTAAATCTGCACCACAAATACAACGTCCAGTATTCAGTAAATCATTGACAAATTCCCGCGAAATCCCTGCTGTTAATTCACCACGTTTTTTTAAATCTATAAATATTTCCCGAAATTTAGCGGTAGTTTCTGTTAACAAAACAGTATAACCCCGTGCGGAAATAACTTTTTTTAAATTCTCCCGTGTTTTCTTCAATTCTGCTCGTAAACTATCTCTTTGCGATTCTAAATTTTGCCTTTTTTCCTGTAATTCCTTGACAGCACTCAACTCTCTTAGTTTATTACTGACTTCCTTTTTAAATACCTGTTGATATTCTAACTCTTGATTTATTTCCGTTTGACGTTTATTAATGGTCTCAATTTCTAATTCTTGCTTTTGTTGATTGGTCAATAATTGTTTAGTTTCTGAGTCACCAATATTTTTAAATTCAGTTTCTAAAGACTTTTTTGCTTCTTTCAAGTGTTTAATAGAAAGTTCAATCACTTCCACACCCAAAAAAATTCTAATTGCTTCTGCGATTTCTGCTTTATTATGAGAACGCACAATTTCCTCAATACGTTCACCGTCAAAGAAAAAATATTGATGTAAACTTAATGGTAGAATTTGGGTAATGATTTCCTCTGGTAACTGATTAGGAATTTTCCATTGACCATCATCTCCAGCTAACCACATAGTTAACTGAGTTTTACCAGTTTCTATTAAATCACTTTGGTTTTTATAGACTCGACAACCACGTTTAGCACGATAGCGAATATTTTCATGTTCCCAACCAATTTCTACTGAACATTCTACAGGTTGACCAGGTTCAGATTCTGCGATCGCCCGTTTATTTACTAACTGTTCGGTTGACGCAAAAGCAGCACTAAATTTCTCATATAAAACCCAAGTAAACCCATTCAAAATACTAGTTTTACCTGCTCCATTACTACCATAAATCATCGTTGTATTGCGAATATCTCCATTAGCTAAAATTATCTCTGGAGTTTTCCCATAAAACGAACGAAAATTACATAATTTAATAGAAGTTAGCCTCATTGCACTGCTTCCTTAACAATTGCGAGAATATCATCATTAATATGGCCTTTGCTTTTTCTATCTAATCTACTTTTTTCTAATCTCCATACTCTTTCAATAATTTGCTTTACTTCTGGTGGTGCGCTGGAAATTGGTTCTTGAACATCTTCAATATTTGATTCTGGTATCATCCTAAAACTGCAATCAATGTTTCTTTTATTTTAACCAGTTTTGATATGATAAATATCATCTACACAAAATTTTTCTCAGGGACTTCCAAAAAATAAATTATCCTTGTCATCATAGCTTCACTAAAAAAGAGTATAAAAAGAGGACTGATGTAGTAGAGTTATAATCTTCTAAAATGACAACTCAAAAATAACAAATAAACCATGGTTGATATCTTCACACTATTGCAATATTTACTACCAAAAATAAAATTGACAACAACGACGCAAAGCTACTGTCAAATATTTTAATTATTTAATATTTTAGCATTGATAAATTATTACTTGTGAATAAGTAAGTCAGGATTATATCATCATAAGATAAAAAAGTATATAAATTAACTAAAAATAGATATTTGAATTGTTAATCTTAAAAAGAGTTTACTAACTTTGAATAATTGCATAGGATTACTATTTTATTTTTGAATAAAATATCAAAAGTTTAATGTGTTACGCTATGTTAAGCATAGCCTACATATCTTTTCAAAAATTAAACAGAATTCCTATATTTATTTGCGTTTTATTATTTAAATGTAAATAAAAATTATTCATTAGTAATCATTAAAGTTCTTAATTAACCTTTATTTTCCTCAACAAAAGTAATCTGATCATGACATTCCTAAACGAAGTTATTAATGGTAAAAAACCCATTGAAGAAGCAATTATTGAAGCTATTGTTAAAGCCAGAACAACTTGTGAAGAAAATGGTAATAATTCTGTTAATTGTGCAGTAGCTTGGGATATTGTTGAAGAATTGCAAATAGAGAAAGCCCATCAAAAACAAGCAAAACATCGAAAAACAAGCTTAGAAGACTATTGTGAAATGTATCCAGACGCTTTGGAGTGTTTAATTTACGATATTTAATTTAAATAGCTACACTTCAAAAAAAAATAGATATTTAGATCTCCGACTTATCGAAAAAGTTGGAGATTTATATACTAAATGAGTTTATTGAGATTTTTATATAATTTACAACAATGCTATTGTTTAACCTTGCATTAGTTGGTAAAAACATTGCATTATTAGTTTTTTAAAATTTATTTTTACTTGATGACATTACATTATGAATGTATAGCGTTACATTAGTAATGGATAAACTTGCATAATTAATAATTATATTTACAGAAAGACTGTAAAGTTTAATTACTGATTATTTTTTGATGAACTCCTGAATTACTTGTTTAGTAATGTCTTGAATAGTAGCTAAGGTTGGTGGTATAATATCGCTTTCCATTTTTAACCACAAAAGATATTCAATATTTCCCGCAGGTCCAGTTATGGGAGAATAAGTTAAACCTTTATATTTCCAACCTAATTCTAAAGCTTTTTGCATGACCTGAAAAATTGCATCTGCTTGGTCATCAGAATCACGCACAACGCCTTTTTTCCCTATGCGAGACCTCCCAACTTCAAATTGAGGTTTTACCAGCAATACAGCCTCTCTGGAAGGTTGTGTTAATCCCCAAACAGCAGGTAAAATTTTAGTGAGAGAAATAAACGAAACATCAACAACCACCAAATCAGGAAATATAGCATTTTCAGTATATAATTCCTGTGGTTGTAATTGACGTAAATTCGTGCGTTCCCTTAAAATTACCCTTTGATCATTTCTGATTTTCCAGTCAACTTGTCCATAACCGACATCAATTCCATAAACTTGTTTCGCACCAGATTTTAACAAACAATCTGTAAAACCTCCGGTAGAAATTCCCCCATCTAAACAAATTCTTCCCCTTACAGAAATCGCAAATTGTGCTAAAGCTTTAGCCAATTTTTCTCCACCACGGGAAACAAAAAGAGGACGTTCTTTAACTTGAATTTCTGCGGTAATATCAACCTCAGTTCCCACCTTATCAATTATTTGTTGATTTACAGTTACTTCTCCAGCTTGAATAAGTCTTTGTGCTTGTTGACGAGAAGAAGACAATCCCAAATCAACTAATAATGTATCTAATCTTTGTTTAACCAATGTTACCTTCTTTAATGCTTACAAAATCCCCGAATTGCAGATTATAGTCATCTTTTATTCATCTAAAATATTATCTAATTAAAACGATGAATTTTATCATCTGAATTAAAACCTGTGAATATGACGAACCTGAACTTTATCACGTGGATCAAAACCTTTATCAACAAAATTCAAAATAATTTTTTTCAACAACCAATGTAAACCGCAAAGAATGATAAAAGTGAGTATAATGATAATTAATGGTTGTTTACCAAGAAGTTCCTCCACACCTTTTGTAATTATTTCATCTGGTTGAGTGACAAAATCCCAACTATTAAAACGCAAAAATCTTCCCCAATAAATACCCACAGCACAAAGAGCGTGAGTAATTAACTCAACTGGAAAAATCCATTTACTTTTATCAATGCGATGTAAATAATAACCCAGGTTGATTAATGATATGACATAGGCAGCAAAACCGGAGAAAATTACCACAAAATAAACAGGAATTAAGACTAATGTAATCATCCATATTGACTGGACTGTGCGAATATCATGTATTAAGTGAATAACATCAGTTAATAAATAAGGTGCGTTTGGTAAAAAAGCGTAAAAAGTCAGGGATACTGGCCAACGCAACCAAGAACGACTACGTTTATTGCGAAATAACCAAACACTTAAAGCTAAGGGAATAAAAGCTAAAAATAAATTCCATGTCATCCACCGCATATTTACTTGTAATATATGCAGAACAGTTTTCATTAATTCAATGATTTCTGGTTTCATACAATTTTAATAGTAAAAAATAGAAGAATTGATGTTTTTGGTTATACCAGTTGTACAGCGTTCATATTATAAATCATTTTTATATCAAAATGGACTGCCAATAAATTATTTTATTGAACGAACCACTCCAGAAGCAGATCACACGGAGGTTTGATTATGAAATCATAACATTAAAAAATTGTTAAAAAATTGAAGATCTTTAACTCTGCGACTTTGTACCTTTGCGAGAAATAAAATCTAGGGGTAATATGAATTACCCCTAACAATTAATTAAGTCTTAAATATCAATCTCACTCAACTCACGAGTGATATAATCAAAAGGCTCATCCACAAAAGCAGCATTGGTAATACCTGCAACTGCTACTTGTTCCTTAACAAGATCCTTCATAATTTGGATACCTTGCACTGTTGAACCAATGGGTACACCCAAGGAATTGTAAGTTTCCCGTAGTCCTTGTAACACACGCTCGTCAAGTACATTCATATTACCCGCAACTAACGCATAAGTAGCATAGCGCAGATAATAGTCCATATCCCGTAAACAAGCCGCAAAACGACGAGTTGTATAAGCATTACCACCGGGACGGATTAATTCTGGTAACTGTGCAAATAACTTTGCACCAGCTTGTTTAACAATTGCGGCTGCATTAGCATTAATTGCGGCTGCGGCTTGTATTCTGGCTGTTCCACTCTCAAAGTAAGATTTGAGACTATCAATGGCGTTCCGGTCAAAATAACGACCGGTTACGTCATAATTCTTAATTAAAGTTGTAACGGCATCGCGCATTTTTTTTCTCCCAATTGTCAACTATTTATGGTTTGATATTAAATTGGCTGCAATTACGCACCAATAAAATTTAGTGCCAATTCGCATAAAATAGACTTTGGCACAAAACTATCCATCTGCTACTTAAGGATTTTATGCCAAAGTTGACCCCTGATGATAAAGTTTATAGTTTTGTACAAATTACGAAAGAAAGGTTAACATAACCTGTAATCCAGACAATCTGTAACTAACATGACAAAATCATGTCAAGTTAACTATTTACGATATTTCAGGTGGTGTGTGACAACTTGGTTTAGCGTAACAGGGTGAGAACGTCTTATCATGGTTTGGGTTTATATTAGGTAATTGGCTACAGAAGGAGTAAAGTAAAAATGGCAACCCCAAAAGAAATCTTGAAGCGGATTCAAGACGAAAAAATTCAGATGATTGATCTGAAATTCATTGATACACTGGGAACTTGGCAGCATTTGACCATGTACCAAGACCAAATTGATGAAAGTTCATTCTCTGACGGTGTTCCTTTCGACGGTTCTAGTATTCGGGGTTGGAAGGGTATCGAAGAATCTGACATGACAATGGTACTCGATCCTAATACCGCTTGGATCGATCCCTTCATGAAAGAACCAACTCTAAGTATCATTTGTAGTATTAAAGAACCTCGTACAGGCCAGTGGTATAACCGTTGTCCTCGTGTTATTGCTCAAAAAGCCATAGACTACTTAGCTTCTACGGGAATTGGTGATACAGCTTTCTTTGGTCCTGAAGCTGAATTTTTCATTTTTGACGATGTCCGCTACGACCAAACCACCAACTCAGGTTACTACTACGTGGATTCTGTAGAAGGTCGTTGGAATACTGGTAGAGAAGAAAAACCTAACCTGGGTTACAAAACCCGCGTTAAGGAAGGTTACTTCCCTGTACCACCCACAGACAGCTTTCAAGATATGCGGACAGAAATGCTGTTGATCATGAAAGATTGTGGTGTACCTATTGAAAAACAACACCATGAAGTGGCTACCGGTGGTCAGTGCGAACTTGGTTTCCGTTTTGGTAAGTTAATTGAAGCTGCTGACTGGTTAATGACTTACAAATATGTCATTAAGAACGTTGCTAGAAAATATGGCAAAACTGTCACCTTCATGCCTAAACCCATTTTTGGTGATAATGGTTCTGGTATGCACTGTCACCAGTCTATCTGGAAAAATGGTCAACCTCTCTTTGCGGGTGACAAGTACGCTGGTATGAGTGAAGTGGGACTTTACTACATTGGTGGTATTCTCAAACACGCTCCAGCATTATTGGCAATCACTAACCCCACCACCAACTCTTACAAACGCCTCGTACCCGGTTATGAAGCACCTGTAAACTTAGCTTACTCCCAAGGTAATCGTTCGGCTTCCGTCCGCATTCCTCTTTCTGGAAATAACCCCAAAGCCAAGCGCTTAGAATTTCGTTGTCCAGACGCTACTTCTAACCCTTACTTGGCTTTTGCGGCTATGCTTTGTGCTGGTATTGACGGTATCAAAAACGAAATTCATCCTGGTGAACCCTTAGATAAAAATATCTATGAACTTTCCCCAGAAGAATTATCTAAGATTCCTTCTACTCCCGGTTCTTTAGAATTGGCTTTGGAAGCTTTGGAAAATGATCACGCTTTCTTAACTGAAACTGGCGTTTTCTCTGAAGATTTCATTCAGAACTGGATTGATTACAAGGTCGCTAACGAAGTTAAGCAAATGCAATTGCGTCCACATCCTTATGAATTCTTCTTGTATTACGATTGCTAATTACAACAATTACTAACGTACAAGTAGTAAATTTTTTAGCCACCCTCTGGGGTGGCTTTCTTTTTCTCTTAACTCATAGTCGCTTGGCTACGTCCATAAAGGGTCTGCGTAGTTGCATCCATCTTACCTTGAATGGGATTCCAATAGTGAGACATTCCTTCATGCAAACCAAGTTCTTGTGCAGCACGCATCAACATGGATTGTTGACGGTTTTTAGCTTGCTGATGTTGACGCACCATCAATTGACGAGCTTTTTCTTGAATAGACATGACACTACCTCCCTGTATTTATTTACTAAGAAATAATTTCCTACTTCCTGCAATCTGATGATAACACAAAAATCTGTAGTGTAAACTACAGAATCTTAAATAAATATGATTACATTTCTTCTATGCTGCTTATAATCTACAAGATTACATAAAAATCTGTAGTGTAAACTACAAAATTAAGAAATGATATAAAACTTCATAAATGCTTTCAGTTTCAAACCCCCTCTCCCCTGGTTTTCTTAGGGATAGATTAAGATTTTATAAGTTTCTGCTGTCGGGGCGATCGCTTGGTCTACGGCTTGTGGTAGATCTTGTAGGGGATAGCGATCGCTAATTAAAGCTTTAACATCAATGCGGCGATTAAAGACAATATCCGCAGATAGACTTTGTAAACGGTAGGATGAACTATAACTACCCATTAAATCGATTTCTCGACGATAGAGGATATTAGGATTAATGGGAATAGTCAACTCATCAGGAAATTCCGCAAAAAATAGGATTTTTCCACCTTTGCGAGTACAGTCCAAAGCTTGAAAAAACGCTTTATCGCTAGGAACAGCTAATAAAGTGACATCGACACCCATACCCCCAGTCAAAGCTTGAACTTTCGCAGTTAAATTAGGATCACGGGCATCAAAAGCTGCTTGTGCGCCTACTGCTAGAGCTTTTTCAATTCTAGAAGGTAAGAGGTCTGTAGCGATCGCTTTAGCCCCAAAGAACTTCACCAACATCATAAACATTAAACCAATGGGACCTGCACCAGTGACCAGTACAGTTTGTCCAGGTGCAATTTGAGCTTTTTTAACAGCTTTTAAACAGCAATTAGTAGGTTCAACAAAACTAGCTTCTTCAAAACTGATATGATCAGGAATGGGAATTAAGCCACCATTTTCCACAATGTGGGCTGGAACTTTGACATACTCAGCAAAACCGCCGCCACTGGGGTTAAAACCCGCGCTAGTGGAGATATTTTTATAAACATCGCACATGGAAAAATTATCATTTAAGCAATAGGCGCAACGCATACATGGTATATGGTGCATCACCGCTACCCGTTGTCCTACTTGCCACCCTTGCACCTGAGAACCAACAGCCGCAATAGTTCCAGCAGTTTCATGTCCAAATATGCGTGGCGGTTCATACAAAGGATAGCGAATCTTTTTAATATCTGACTGACACAAACCGACAACCCGCACCTGCACCAAAACTTCATCTGCTTCCAGTGTGGGAACTGGGACTTCTTCGTAAGATAATTGATTTACGCCTCTAAATACTTGTGCTTTCACGTTGTTTTTTTATCATTCAACGTTACTAGATTTAACATTTTGTGGTTAAAGTTAGGTTATGGAGTTTGACTTTTGTATTTCAGCTTCTTGTAATTGCTGCTCTAAGCTTTTTTCAAATCTTGGGAATGCTTCAATATCTGCTGATAAAAGATAATCACCAATCACCGAAACGATGAAAATACCCGGATTTCCTGGAGAAAGGAACAAAAAAGCAGCAACACCAGCCCGAAAATCCCGTTTTTTGATTCCGCCATTAGTCCAATGGCATCCTTGGTGGTGTCAATTTATAGATTGGATGATCACATTCGGGACAGTGCTGTTATGTTTACTAATGTTGCCAACTCGCCTCCCCGGTATGGAGTTATTAGGCATAGCTCCTAACTGGCTACTAATTTGGGTGGTATCTTGGAGTGTAAATCGCTCAGTATTATCTGGCATACTATCAGGTATTATTTTGGGGCTATTGCAAGACGCAATGACATCACCAGATCCAACTCATGCCTTGGGTTTGGGAATAATAGGGATGTTAACGGCACTAATCCAAAAGCAGCGGTTTATTCAAGAAGACTTTATTTCTATTGCTTTAATTGTATTTGGGATGGCTGTGGTCGCAGATACTATTTTTGCTGTGCAGTTGTCTTTGGCAGGAAATCGTCATGTAGCCAGCATTTGGATCTATTACCAGCGTGTTACCCTAGCATCGGCAATTCTTAGCAGTTTGTGGGCACCGGTAGTTTATTATCCTCTTAATCGCTGGTGGCAGCAGATAAAATTAATTCGTAACTCATAAGTCCAATGGATAAGCACCCGGAAATCTCGCCAACATCCCTATCTTTTCCTGAAGATCCTCTTGTAGAACAGCCTGTAGTCACAGAAATAATCGCTAATGACTTTGATTCTGCGATGATGCTACGCTGTCTGGAACTAGCTGCTATGGCCTTGGGGCAGACTTCACCAAATCCCTTAGTCGGGGCGGTAGTTGTTCAAAATGGGGAGGTTGTGGGGGAAGGGTTTCATCCCCGTGCAGGTGAACCTCATGCAGAAGTTTTTGCTCTCAGAGCAGCGGGAGAACGAGCGCGAGGCAGCACTATTTATGTCAGTCTTGAACCCTGCAACCACTATGGACGCACTCCCCCCTGTTCAGAAGCATTAATTAATGCTGGAGTGTCTAAGGTGGTGGTGGGAATGGTTGATCCTAATCCCCTAGTCGCTGGTGGCGGTATGGCGCGATTACGTGCCGCTGGTATAGAAGTTGTCGTCGGCGTGGAAGAAGCAGCTTGTCGGCGATTAAATGAAGGGTTTATTCATCGTATTCTCTATCAGCGGCCTTTAGGGATTTTGAAATATGCTATGACCTTAGATGGCAAAATTGCTACTACTTCCGGTCATAGTACTTGGGTAACAAATCAAGATGCCCGCACGGAGGTTCATCGCCTCAGAGCCGCTTGTGATGCTGTTGTTGTCGGTGGAAACACTGTGATACAAGATAACCCTTATTTAACTAGTCATAACAGTAATGCTCACAATCCCCTGCGAGTAGTGATGAGTCGAAGTCTGAATTTACCAGAACAAGCTCGCTTGTGGGATACTCGGGAAGCTCCAACTTTAGTTTTTACGGAGGTTGGTAGCTCACAGACTTTTCAAAATATGCTGCGGGAAAAAGGGGTGGAGGTATTGGAATTTAGATCACTGACTCCAGAACAAGTTATGACTCATTTATATGAGCGCGGTTTTTGTAGCGTGCTATGGGAATGTGGTGGTATTTTAGCAGCTAATGCGATCGCTCAAGGCGCAGTCCAAAAAATTATGGCATTTATCGCCCCCAAAATTATTGGTGGAAATCATGCTCCCACACCTGTAGGAGATTTAGGTTTAACCAGTATGACTCAAGCTTTACCTCTGGAACGGGTAAGTTGGCGAATTGTTGGTTCTGACTGCTTAGTAGAGGGTTATTTACCATCAGTAATTAAATAAATAGCATAGACACTTAATCATGTTTGTTGACGTTCATAAGCTAAATCACGAATCAGACTCAGCCGAGATTGAATATAATCACAGAGGAAATCAATCTCACTGGCATCTAAGAAGGCTTGATTAGTGATTTGTTTTACCAACCACTGCACTAAACTATCATCATCAAGCTGCAAAAGCGTTACTGTGTGGGTAGCTTCAATTATAGACCAAAGCTGACGCATGATTGTGGGAGTCATTAGACCTCTATTTAATCATTAGTTAGTTGTTTTCAGATTACACAATTCTCATATTAAGTGACTGCATAAATCCACAACTAGATATAAGTATTATTAAAAATTTAATAATTAGACAAATATCTTAATTTTAATCAAGAATTGTCAATTTATATGAATTAACAAAACTTTACTCATCTCAAATTTTTGTTTCTGGCCTTTTCGCTCTTTTTGCTATATTTGATGAATATAAGAACGAACCTACTAGGACACAGAGGACACAGAGGACGGAGAGAAATCAGGCTTTGATCGGTTTTTGTCTAAGTTATTACGTTTTTTATTCCCATTTTCAGCTTTTTGTACTAAAGTAATTTTAATCAGGTTATCTCTATTTTTACAAGATGACAGATTCATGTTTGAACCTGACAATATCACCCATACCCTTGAGGAAAACCTCTCCAAGTTTTATCCTCTTGAACTCGGTAACATAATTCAATATTGCCAAAATAGTCCCTTTGGCAAAATTTTACCTGATGCTTTTTACATTCATGTTTTAGCATTACATACTCTTGACCCTTGGCTGCAAGAATATGAAGGTTGCGTTCGTAGGGCTTTACCTCAAGTTCAGTCAGCAACTATAGTTAAATTTAGCACCAATAAACCGAAAATTTCCTATTTATTTTATCCTGATTTTGATACAGACCCTCATCCATCTTTACACTATAGTATTCAGGTGGATTTAGCAACTCTAGAGGTTGGTTATCGGGATTACAGCGATTCGGAAAATCCCCCCATTTTACACCGCAAAGAAACTTTTGTTACCCCAGAATATCCTTTGTATGCAGAGTTCGCCGCCTTAACTCGCACTCAAGTAGCTTTAGGTCTACTTAATCATACTAAAGGCATTGGTACTAAGTTAGGTTGGGAACAAAGGCTACAAATTTTTGGAGTGGAAATTCAGGGACATCACTTAATTCAACGGGAAAGCCGTTCTGTAGCCACAACCATAGTCCCAAAAATAGAGCGTCACAAAGCCGCAATTATCCGTCCTGATTTATCCCGTCCCGTCCGTTTAGCCCTGGAATCTGGCTTATTTAGTCCAGAAACCACCTTTTTTGACTACGGTTGTGGACATGGTGGAGATGTGACTCGTATGGCTGAACAAGGTTATATAAGTTCTGGCTGGGACCCGTACTATTCCCCAGACACACCCCGCATGGCTGCGGATATTGTTAATATTGGTTTTGTGATCAATGTCATTGAAAATACTAGCGAGCGCCGGGAAGCCCTAATTCAAGCCTGGGAACTCACTCAAAGGGTACTGTTAGTAGCCGCTCAGGTGTTGATAGCCGACATTAAACGCGGTGTCATTGCCTATGGCGACGGAGTGATCACTAATCGTAACACATTTCAGAAATATTATGAACAAGAAGAATTAAAAATTTACATTGACCAAGTGTTAGGAGTGGATGCTATTCCCGTGGACTTGGGTATTTATTTTGTCTTTCGAGATGAAGCTAACGCGGAGTTATTTCGGGTTTCTCGTTTCCGGTCTCGTGCTACTACCCCTAGAATACGTAATTGTGTGAAACAGTTTCAGGAATACCAAGAATTATTGACTCCCCTGATGAATTTTATCACAGAACGGGGAAGACTTCCGATTAAAGGTGAATTACCCCAAGAGGCGGAAATTGCTCAGGAATTTGGGAGTTTACGCCGGGCTTTTAATGTCATTATACAGGCAACTGACTCAGAAGAATGGCAAGCGATCGCTGACAAACGCCGTCAAGATCTAATGGTTTATTTAGCACTGTGTAATTTTAGCCGTCGTCCCAGATTAGGACAATTAGCACCAGCGGTAAAGGAGGACATAATTGGTTTATATAGTAGTTATAAACAAGCTTGTTTAGACGCTGATCAAATGTTACGTAGTTTAGGAAATACAGAACTAATCATTAAACGTTGTCAAGAAAGCAAAGTAGGTAAAAAACTTCCTAATTCCCTTTTGGTACATATTTCCGCATTACAAGCAATAGACCCCTTATTACGGCTTTATGAAGGCTGCGCTAGTCGTACCATTGGCAGATTAGAATCCGCAAATGTGATTAAATTCCATCTAAAAACACCGAAAATATCCTATTTATTTTACCCTGATTTTGATACCAACCCCCACCCAGTGTTATCAAAAGTGATGACAATTGATTTAAGAGACTTGCAAGTTACTTATCAAGATTATGATCTAGAAGATGACCCACCAATACTACACCAAATAGATACTTTAGTCACTCCCGATTATCCCCAATATGAGAAATTTGCTAAATTAACTCGTCAAGAAGAAAATAGAGGACTTTTGGATAATTGGCACAGTATTAGTCATCTTTCTGGTTGGAAAAAATGCTTAAAAGAAAATTGCACTGTTATTAACGGTTATAGGTTAAGTTGGTGCAAGGATGCGGATGCTTATAAGTTAAAAGCACTTAAAGCAGCTTTGAAAACTCGACAAAAAAAGAAGAATGTTACTCACGCACGCTCCGAGAGTCGCACAGAGGAGGAATAGAGGTTTCTTTAAGTTTGTTTTGTTTGTTTTGCTAGTTTTATCCAGGTTTCAATTCCTTTTTTTGTCGGTGTTCCTAAGTTATTAAATGTCCAAATATCCCGTTTATGTTGTTGTCCATAACTAATGTGAATTGGTTGATAGTTACTATAAAAATATAGGGAATCAAAAGGTAGTTTACTTTGTAATATCCATTGTACTAATTCTGTGCTGGGTAAGTCTCTAATCAAAAAATCACAAGCCGCACCTAATCTTTGACAGTAATATTGACCATTCTTGTTAATTTCATGACTAATATGTTGGTCAAGATTTGGGGCTACACGCCCATTTTTTTGACCTGTAACTGGGTCTTTTTTCTCAAGATACTTTTTTAAGTCTGAAGAACAAAAACCGTAGGTAAGATCAAATTTATCTCTACCAAAATAATCTATAATTGGGTCAATGATAAATTTGTTTAAATCCTGTAAAGCCGGAATTACTTCCGGTAGATTTTGTGGATAGGGGTTGATATTTTGGGCGTATTTATGATAAGTTTGAGTGCAGGTACAAAATTCTTCTAAAGTTAGATATTTGCCTAGTTTTAAACTGCTATTATTCATGAATACAGAAGCATTAAGGTTAGCTGTTATATTGTATCATTTAATTGATAATCAAAGATGTATACTAATTTCCCTGTTCCCTTTATCAAGGTCTATATATGAATGTTCAAGAACTTTTAGCTAGATACGCGACAGGAGAAAGAAGTTTTAATGGCATTGTATTAAAAGGAGCAAACCTAGAAGGAGTCAACTTGGGTGGTGTGGACTTTGGTAGAGCAGATTTAAGAGGAGCAAATCTGACAGATGCTTTTTTAAGTGGAGCTAATTTGAGTAAAGCCAATTTACAAGGAGCAAAGTTAAAAGGAGCGCACTTATCTGAAATTATTCTCTGTGGTTCTGATTTAACTCAAGCTACATTGGAAATGGCACATTTAAACGAATCCGACCTCAGCGGGGCATTGTTAAGTGGTGCTAATTTATGTGATGCTAATTTACACATGGCCTCAATTTCTGCTGCAAATCTCCGGGGTGCAAACTTGAGTGGTGCGAAAATGGGGGGTGTGAGAATGTGGAAAGCAGACTTACAAGGAGCAGACTTGAGCGGTGCTGATTTAAGCGAGGCTAATTTGTGCGAAGTTAATTTAACAGGTGCAAATTTAAATGCTACAGATATGAGCGAAACATTCTTAACAGGTGCGATTATGCCTGATGGTAGCATACATAGTTAATTCAGATACTTCAATCCCGGACATTAACTAAAGCCCTGACTACAAAAGGATGATAATTTGGACTGACAAAGGAAAATTACTGCTACAAAAATTTACAAATAAACCAAATAGAAAAAATTAAAATCAATATCTTCTGGGCATGATTTCCCATATACTAGGCTTTGTTATACACTTAAAAAATTAATGTATACCAGCGAATTAGCTAAATATTCTGCGAAAGCGGACATTGGAAAAACCAGCCGTATCTTCATAGTCGAAGATGAAGAATTGATTCGAGAAATGATAGTTGTGTCCTTAGAGGCGGAAGGATATGATATCATCACAGCTAGTGATGGCCGGGCAGCGGTAGAATATCTCAAAAGTTATGAACATAATTCCGAGGAATTATCTTTAGACTTAGTGATATTAGATTTAATGTTGCCCCAGATCAATGGTCTCGATATTTGCCGTTTTTTACGTCATCAAGGTAACTCAGTGCCGATTTTAATGCTCAGTGCTAAAGGTAGTGAAACCGACCGAGTGCTAGGGTTAGAAGTCGGTGCTGACGACTATCTCACCAAACCATTTAGTATGCGGGAATTAGTAGCGCGGTGTCGGGCGTTACTTCGTCGCCAACGTTTAAGCATACTACCACAAATCCCTATCCTCAAGCACAAAGATATAACTTTAAATGCTCGAGAGTGTCGGGTTATGGTGCGTGGAGAGGAGGTAAATTTGTCTCCTAAAGAGTTTCGGCTGTTAGAACTCTTTATGAATTATACCCGTCGGGTATGGTCACGGGAGCAATTACTAGATCAGGTGTGGGGACCTGATTTTGTTGGGGATAGTAAAACCGTTGATGTTCATATCCGCTGGTTACGAGAAAAATTAGAAATAGATCCCAGTCATCCAGAATGTATTGTTACTGTGAGAGGTTTTGGTTACAGATTTGGGTAATTGGTCAAGATAGTTGTTAGCTTTGAGTGATAATACACCAACTAACAACTTCCATGTTCTTACTGGGATTTTTACTGGGTTTAGCTGTCGGCCTTGGTTTTTGGGTTTGGCAACTAGTTCATCTGAACTGGTATCTAGAGCGATTACTGCAACCGTTCAATTCTCCTTCCCAGAAAATGACGAATATCAAACTGCTGCTGAGACCTCGCTTACGTCAGGAAATTGCCATAGTCAATAGACAGCGACAATATCTACAGCAGTCCCTATCTACCTATCAGGAATTGCTGGATTTTGCACCCCTGGGATATTTACAGGTAGACGAAGAGAACCAACTCCTGTGGTGTAACCAGCAAGCACGGGAAATATTATATCTCCAAAGATGGCAACCAGGACAAGTCCGGTTATTATTAGAACTGGTCAGATCCTACGAATTAGATCAGTTAATTGAACAAACTCGTGATTGGCAAAAACCGCAGGTACAAGAATGGGTTTTTCATCCCCCTTGTGAAGATGCTAAGGTGATGACACAATTAAAGTCTATGTTCCTACGGGCTTCTACTTTACCTTTACCAACCGGACAAGTAGGCGTATTTTTGGAAAATTGCCAGCCGGTGTTAGATATCAAGCAAGAACGCGATCGCTCTTTTTCCGATTTAGCTCACGAACTGAGAACACCCCTGACTGCAATTCGTCTAGTAGTGGAAACCCTTTTAACTCGGTTAGAACCACCCTTAGATCGTTGGGTTAATAGGCTGATGCAAGAAGTTGACCGACTAATTAATTTAGTACAAAGTTGGTTAGAACTGACACAAATAGAAAATAACCCCTCCATGCAGTTAAATTTAGAAATGGTGGAAATGCGATCGCTTATCGCCTCAGCATGGCAAACCCTAGAACCAATTGCCCAACTTCAATCTCTAAGTATAGCCTATTCTGGTTTAGAAAGTATTGAAATTCAAGGAGATAAATCCCGACTTTATCAAGTATTTGTCAACTTACTAGATAATAGCATTAAATATAGTCCCCCTGCGACAACTATTCGCATTGAGACTAAAATAATTTCTACTGATAATGGTGATATAATGGAAATCAATATTATTGATTCCGGTATTGGTTTTGCTATTAGTGACTTACCTCATGTATTTGAACGGTTTTATCGAGGGGATAAAGCTCGTTATCGTTCACCAGTCAATAAAGTAAATTCTCCCACGGGAATTGCTGGTAGTGGTTTAGGTTTGGCCATTGTCCAGCAAATAGTTATTGCCCATGGTGGTTCAATTCAGGCCATGAACCATCCAGACACTGGTGGTGCTTGGATACAAGTTCAATTTCCGCAAATGATCACAAATTCACCTCAGTCTTGACTATAGTTAAGACAATATATACTTTTTTTAATATGATCAGCGTGGAAACTGTACTTTATACAGCAAATCATGAAACACCCCAAATAAAACGTTCCATTAGGCGTTTAGAGCGGGATTTATTACGTATGGGTGCTTTAGTAGAACAATCATTTCGGCTCTGTCACCAAGCCCTATTTAACCGCGACTTAATGGCAGCGGAACAAATACCCCGACTAGATAAAAAAATTGACCGCTTTTATCGGCAAATAGAATCAGACTGCACCACCATTATCACCCATCAATCACCCACGGAACAGGATTTACGGTGTTTAAGTGCTTTTATGCAATTAGTCCGTGATTTAGAACGCATTGGGGATTATGCCAAAGATCTAGCAGATATTGCCATTAAAATCTTTCCCTATCCCCCCCATAGTTCTTTACCAAAGATTGCTATTATGTCTCAACACGCCCAAGCAATGTTAGCAACGTGCTTAGTCGCTTTAGCCGATTTGGACGAAACTGGTGGACAACGGATGAATCAGTTAGATGATGCTGTAGACAATGCTTATGAGCATCTTTATCAAACTTTTGCCCACATTCAGGATTTTCCGGGAGTAATTGAACCAATTTTACTCTTAACCTTAGCAATTCGGTGTTTAGAACGCATGGCAGATCACGCTACCAACATTGCCCAACGAGTTACATATATTGTAACTGGTCAACGTTGTTAAATTGGATTTCGGGCAGAAATTAATTTACGTAGGGTGTGTTAGCGATTAGTAACGCACCAAAATCTTATACATCACGTCCGGTGTGTTAGCGATTAGTAACGTACCCAACGCTTGACGCACCCAACGCTTGATAATTATCGGTTACGGATTTGATTTTCACCCCCCCCATGTTATAGACTATTTTTGACAATAAAGTCTGGTTCATAACCCTGTGTTTACCCAATCATAATCATAAGATGAAAAAATACAAAAATTATAACTTCGTATAAAAATTTTGATGTTCAGTTGTGTTAAGTGTTATTTATGATGTAGAATCAAATCATAAAACTTATGTGTAACTTCCTGAAGAGGGACTTTACCATAAACTTAGTTCGTTTAGGTGTGAGAGAAATTAAAATTTATGAAAAAAGCTTTCTGGAATATCCTCAAAGTTAGCCCTGCTGTGGCCTTAACCTTACTGGCCGGTAACAGTGCCTTTGCTGGTGAAGTTAATGGTAAAGTGACAAGTGTTGCTGAGTTGTCCCAAGAGTCCAACAACCTGAGTCAAGTAACATCTGTTTCTAAATTTTCCGACGTACAGCCCACAGATTGGGCGTTTCAAGCTTTACAATCCTTAGTTGAACGTTATGGTTGTGCGGCTGGTTATCCCAACGGTACTTTCCGTGGTAATCGCTCTTTAACTCGTTATGAATTTGCCGCTGGTTTAAATTCCTGCTTAGACCGCGTTAATGAACTTATTGCTACTGCTACTGCTGAAATGGTAAGTAAGCAGGATTTAGCCACTTTACAGCGGTTACAAGAAGAATTTTCTACTGAATTGGCAACTCTGCGCGGTCAAGTAGATGCTTTAGAAGCTCGTACCGGCGAACTAGAAGCTAATCAATTTTCTACCACCACCAAACTATCTGGGGAAGCTATTTTCAGCGTCTCCCAAGCCTTTGGGGATAAGGTAGCGGTTCAATCTGGTAACACACCGAATCAAAAGTTAGGCAACAGCTCAACCTTATCTGACCGGGTGCGGTTGAGTTTGAACAGCAGTTTCACTGGTACAGACCAATTGCAAACTCGTTTGCAAGGTCGGAATATTATCAATAATAAAGATATCACTGGTACTAACATGACCCGTTTGGGTTATGACGGTAGTGCAGAGGACAAGAACGCCGTAACTATTGACAAACTCAACTACGCTTTCAATTTAAAAGACAACATTCGTGTCAAAATTGATGCTACTGGTGCTGAGTTAAACGAGAACGTCAATGTTTTCAACCCTGACTTTAGAAGCAGTGGTTCAGGTGCCTTATCTCGCTACGGACGTTTCAGCCCCATTTATCGTCAAGCAGGTGACGGAGCAGGTATTACTGTTAACATCAATCCTAATGGTAAATTGGGCTTGAGTGCAGCTTATATGGCTCAAGCACTGAAAGATGGAAGTAACGACAGGACTCTGGCTAATAATCCTGCTCCTGGTAATGGGCTATTCAACGGTGATAATACTATTTTCGGTCAGTTAGCTTTGAAGCCTAACCCAGCTATCAACATTGGTTTGACCTACGCTCACACTTATCAGCGCGGAATTGGTCTAAAAACCAATCTCTTAGGTTCTACTGGCAGCGGTAAGGCAAATAATCCCTTTGGAACAAATGTTGCGGCAGAGGCAAGTAACTACGGTATACAAGCTACGCTCCAACCCACAAAGAATATCACCCTAGGTGGCTGGGGTGGTTATACCGCTGCCAGCACTTTATCCGGTACTACCAGGAGTGGAGAAATCTGGTACTGGGCTGGTACTTTGGGTATCAAAGACTTCATTAGAGAAGGTAATACTTTGGGTTTAATCGTCGGTCAATCACCTAAATTGACCGGTGGTAAAGATGTTACCAGAGATGCTAACACTTCTTATCATATAGAAGGTCTTTACAAAGTGAAGCTTTCTGATAATATCCTTGTTACTCCAGGTGTAATAGTCATCTTGAATCCTGAGCATAACGACAGGAACAGCGCCGAATACGTTGGTACTTTACGGACCACTTTCACTTTCTAAAATTAGCCGTGGTTAACCCCTCCCTCACCCCCTCCTTGGCAGCGGGTTTTCAAAGTCGGGGGTAAAGAAGAAAAGAAAAGTGATCTTTTCTTGATCTGATCAAGAAAAGATCACTAATTTTTCAATTTTTTTTTAATTTTTTCAATTTTTAAATTATGCTAAATAGGGCTTGCTGAATAAGCTGAAAAGCTAGACAAAGGAAGAGATACAGGAGGATAAAAAGTGAATAAAGTGGGAGAAAAAAGGATAAAATAAGTAAAAATCCCTGCACCAAAGTCAATTAAAATGTATAGAAAAGAAAAACAACAAGAAACGACACCAGAGAACTTTACTTTTTTCTGTGAAGTGTCAAAAATCATCGTGCCTTTAGGTCGGTGAGTATGTCAATACACAAATTAAAATAATGATTTGAACTTACTAAATCAAGTCAAAATCGCGCCACCCATTAACCGCCCATACCTATACTTTAACTCATCCTGCATTAATGGCCAACGGGCTAAACTTGCATCAATATCAATCACTTTTTCCGCTGCTTGTCGTGCTAACAGCAAAACATCCTCATCTTCCACCAAACTAGCTAAGGTAAAATCTGCTACACCTGATTGGCGAGTTCCCATCACTTCCCCCGGACCGCGAAACCGCATATCCATTTCAGAGATAAAAAACCCATCTTGAGACTGTTCCAATACTTTTAAACGTTGTTGGGCATCTGCACTTCTGGAACTACTCATTAATAAGCAGTAAGATTGCGCTGCACCCCTTCCTACACGCCCCCGTAATTGGTGTAATTGTGATAAACCGAATCTTTCCGCGTGTTCAATCAACATTACCGTAGCATTAGGCACATCTACCCCCACCTCAATTACAGTGGTAGAAACGATAATTTGAGTTTCATTATCGCGGAATTTGTGAATAGCTTCCTCTTTTTCCGCTGAAGTCATGCGTCCATGTAATAACCCAACTTGAAAATCAGGAAAAACGCTTTCTTGTAATTTTTGATGTTCCTCTACAGCGGAACGCAAATCTAATTTTTCCGACTCTTCTACCAAAGGCAAAACTACATAAACCTGTCTACCTTGGGCAACTTCTCGACGGATTAAATCATAAGCTTGGGTTCTTTGATGACCAGTCAATAAAGTGGTTTTAATTTGTTGTCTTCCTGGTGGTAATTCATCAATTTGACTAACATCTAAATCTCCATGTACTGTTAATGCCAAAGTGCGAGGAATAGGAGTAGCGGTCATTGTTAAAACATGAGGTTGTTCGCCTTTTTGTTGTAATTTTGCCCTTTGTTGTACCCCAAAACGATGCTGTTCATCTATTACCACTAAACCCAATCTTTGAAAATTAACTTTATCTTGAATTAAGGCATGAGTCCCAACTAATAAAGGTAATTCACCGGTTTCTAATTGAGAATGAATTTCTCGTCTTTTAGCTATTTTTGTCGAACCTGTTAATAATTCAACAGGCAAATGTAGCAGGTTAAACCAACTAACTAACTTACGATAATGCTGTTCTGCTAATACTTCCGTGGGAGCCATTAACGCCGCTTGATAACCTGATTGAATTGCAGCTAAAATAGCCATAACAGCAACAACAGTTTTACCTGAACCAACATCACCTTGAACTAAACGATTCATGGGTGTAGGTTTTTGTAAATCGGTGAGAATTTCATTAATAACTCGTTGCTGTGCGCCGGTAAATTTAAAGGGGAGAATTTTCTGAAATTTTTCTAATAATTTTCCCTTGGGTGTAAGAACAGCACCAGTTTGAATTGCTTTAGCTTGTTTTTGACGTTGTAACAAACCAACTTGTAAATAGAAAAATTCATCAAATACTAAGCGACGACGAGCAGTTTTTAAAGAGTCACTATCTTTAGGAAAATGAATATTAGGAATAGCTTCTTTTAATTCCATTAAATCATATTTTTCTCGTAAACCTTTAGGCAAAGGATCTTTTAAATTAACTACTGCTGTTAAAGCCGCCATTACAGCCTGTCTGACAGTATTAGCTACTACCCCTTCAGTTAAGCTATAAATAGGCACAACTCGCCCAATAGTTAAAGAATCAATAGGATCTCCAGGATTTGCTAAAACTTCCAATTCTGGGTTATCCAAAGTTAATCCATATTTACTGCCTTTGACTAATCCACAAGCTGCCAACATACTACCTACGGGATAGTTGCGTTTTAAGGTTTCCTGCCAACCACGACTAGTAAAACGCGCACCTGCAAAAAATCTGCTAACTTTAATTTGTCCTGTATTATCTTTGAGAATTAATTCTAAAATTGATAATTTTTTATTTTTAGGACTGGTAAAGAAATTAAACCGTTTTACCGTCGCTATGATAGTTACTGTTTCCCCTCCCGTTAATTCACTAATATTTACCTGACGGCCATAATCAATATGATCACGAGGATAATAAAATAATAAATCACGGACGGTATGTAAATCTAATCGGGCTAAACTTTCAGCTTTTTTAATACCGATTTCTGGTAAAATGCTGAGTTTTTGATCAATTTTGGGAACTGGTTTTTTACTGACTTCGGCAACAATTGGAGTGGTGGGATTTTGATTTTTAAGTTCGTAAATTTTGGGGGGAGTTTTTGTTTCTAATTCTTCTTCTAGTTGATTCAGATATTTTCTAACTTCTGCTACTAAATCCTTTTTTTCTGCTAATGCCAAATTTGGATAATTGGCAAATTGTATTGCTATTTCTTGCCAACGAGAACGTTCTTTTTGGGGTAAACCTGGAGGAAATTTACCAAAGGTCAAACTCAAAAATTCACTAAAGCGGTGTTGCTTACCTAGTAAATCTATAAAGCCATTTTCCGCTTCAAATGCTAAGGCTTTATGCAATCTTATCCAATCAGGTGTTTTATTAGTCATTGGTCATTAGTTGTTGGTCATTGGTTATTAGTTATTAGTTATTACTTGTTGGTTATTAGTTATTAGTTAAGAGATTATCGAGGCTTGAAAAATAGACTTTCTTCATAGATATTCTCATATATTTTTTAACTTTTAAGTTTACATTTTTAATTCCCCTAAAGGCTGACTAATCCTCGAACCAACTAGCACGCCAAGCAGCTTCAGCTTCAGCAATTTTCAGTTCTTTTTGTCTTTTTTGATACTCTTTTCCTACTTTACTCAGTTGCATTAAGATATTACGAATTCTCTTGCGCTCTGTCAATAGTGTCACATCAGCAAATTCTATTTCTCCCAGTCGCAAGTGAATAGCCATAATCTGAGTGATAGAATCTTCCGAATCTTCCTGATCACTAATTTCTATAACTAAGTTTAATATATTGGGAAGACTGGGCATCATATCACTAGAAGATTCTGAGGCAGCAGTTGCAGCGGTTAAAATCGGTTCTGGTAGTTTTTTGGGTAAAACCCCTGTTTTTTGGATGAGAATATTAGCCCCTTGGGAGACTTTTTTTAAAGTTTCTTCAATTCCTTCTTCTACCTCTTGTTGCCATTCTACCAGTTCTATAGGATTAGAAGGATCTAAAGCTTGAGGCTGTTGTTCCTTTTCTTCTTGTTCGTCCTTTTCTTCTTCTTCCTCAGTTTCTAAAACTACTTCTGTTTGGGTAACTTCTGGGGGCTGAATATAACTAATTAATTCCTGAGCGGCTTGTTGACTTAATTTACGAATACCTTGTTGTAATTTTTGCCGCTGATTTAGTGATAAGTTAAGAAATTCATCAGGATATCCTTGGGTACACAGGTAATAACTGGCTAAAATCAATTGTTTTTGTAAAGCCAGTCCCAAGGTATTTATATATCTAGCATAAGCTAAATTCAGTTGTTGAGCGATCGCTCTGGTCGCCTCTTTTAATGCAATAATGTCTTTTTCTATCCGTTCAATTGCTCTCGTCATAATTTTAGACTGGTAATAGTCCTTTGTCTTTTGTCCGTTGTCAACGATCAATTAATTGCCCCCTACTACAAATATAGGTATTTCTGAGAAAATAATCATTACTTAATAAAATACAGGCCAGCGCATTCTCCCTGACCTGTAAATACAAATAGTCATGAATCAGAACTAAAAGTCTATCATCAACAGCAACCCATTAAGTATATATTCTTAGCAACTGACTAATGACTACTGAATACTGATTAAATTACTTAGCACCCATTTGGGCGGCAACTTCCTCAGCAAAGCTAATTTCTTTCTTTTCAATGCCTTCACCCAGGACATAGCGGACAAAGCGATTTACTTGAACTTCTCCACCAACTTGAGATTGTACTTGCTTCACCAAATCTTCTACCAAAATACTCTGATCACGAATATAAGGTTGATCTAGTAAAGTCATTTCTTTCAAGCGCTTTTCAATTCTGCCTTGAACAATCTTTTCCCTAATGTTCTCTGGTTTGTTAGCCAAGTCGTCCTTACCCATTTCAATGTCTTTTTCCTTTTGGACAAGTTCGGCAGGAATTTTGTCCACGCTAACATATTCCACATTGGGACAAGCGGCAACTTGCATGGCAGCATTTTTGGCCAAGCCTTGGAATTCTTCATTAGCAACTGCTGAAGCAGTTTCAGCGGTTAATTCCACTAATACACCAACACGACCACCAGTATGAATATAGCTGTCTGCTATTCCGGGTGTGACTTGTGCTGGGGCAAAAGAGACAAAGCGGCGTACCTGGATATTTTCACCAAGAGTAGCAATGGTTTCTTTGATGAATTCCTCAACAGTGGCGCTGGGCTTCTCAGTATAGGGTTGAGCCAATAAAGACTCAATACTATCAGCAGTTGCAGCTTGTTGAGCCAAGTTCTTCACTAGGGCTTTAAAAGCCTCATTTCGGGCAACAAAGTCCGTTTGACAGTTTACCTCTATGAGTACACCTACCTGACCACCGGGCTGAATATAGGTGTCTACCAGACCTTCTGCGGCAATACGATCACTACCTTTGTCGGCTTTAGCAATACCTTTTTGCCGTAGCCAGGTTGTGGCCGCCTCGATATTACCATCATTTTCCTTCAGCGCCTTTTTGCAGTCCATCATGCCAGCACCGGTTTTTTGGCGTAGCTCTTGGACGAGTTTTGCAGATATTTCCGCCATGTTGCCTCAATTCCTAACTTGACAGATACAAATATTAATTAAGATTCTAAGATGATCAGGACTCATCTTAGAATCTTTAAATCCTGATTACAGATGTTTATTCTTCGTCTGATGACTCAGTGACATCACTTTCGTCGTATTCGTCAGTGTAATCTTCGTAATCGTCGTAATCTTCTTCCACTTCTAGCTGACCGTGACGACCTTCATAAATAGCATCTGCTAATTTACCAACAATTAGCTTAATGGATCTAATTGCGTCATCATTGGCTGGGATAGGAATATCAACTACGTCTGGGTCACAGTTTGTATCCAACATAGACACAATGGGAATACCCAATTTTTCGCATTCTTGAACTGCGTTATATTCCCGTTTCTGGTCAACAATAATCACAATATCCGGGACTTTCCGCATATTCTTAATACCGCCTAGGTATTTTTGTAGCTTCGTCATTTCCCGACGTAGCATGGAAGCTTCTTTCTTGGGTAATAAATCCAGTGCGCCGGTTTCTTCTCTCCGTTCTAAATCTTTGAGACGTTCTGCTCTGGTTTTAATTGTTGCCCAATTCGTCAGCATTCCCCCCAACCAACGTTGGTTAATATAGTGAGAACCACAACGCAGAGCCTCTTGAGCAATAATTCCCGCTGCTTGGCGCTTAGTTCCCACAAACAGGAATTTTTTACCTTGCTCTGATTGGGTTCGCATATAATTATACGCGTTATCCATCAACTGGGCTGTTTGCACCAAGTCTATGATATGTACACCATTGCGTGAGGTGTAGATATAAGGAGCCATTTTCGGGTTCCAACGTCGGGTTTGATGACCGAAGTGAACACCAGACTCCATCAATTGAGCCAAGGAAACTACTGGCATATTTTGTTACTCCTATTCGGGTTAAACCTCCACCCAGGTGCATTTCTCAAATTAAGAAACACCCGAATTCCTGGATGTGCGGAATTTTTGACAACTGTACTAGGGTAACACAAATATATTCACTTTGCCACTGAACCTGGATTTTTTTGTGAGAGTCAAGATTTTTATTAGTTGTCACACAGCTTTATTTACTACTTCCCAGCCTCCGGCTGGGAAGTAGACTTTGAGGCTCTGCCTCCAATAGAGAACAAAGTATTAAGCTGTACTGCATTTAATTTGTATAATTTAGCGGGCAGGATGCCCGCACCACAAGATTTAGTTATATTAGGATTGTACAATTTAGCTGCGTTTCCCCTACTTAGGAGAGTTGACAATTGATTTAAAATCTGTTATCATGAGCGCGAATGCGAATAAATATCTATAAAAGATAATATAGATGAGGTAGAGATCCATGACGGGGGGGTTAATTAACAGTGGCTCTTCTTTGGTAATAATGGAAATTGCGGGTTTTGGAGATATATAAGAAAATGAATAAGCTACGGGTGGGTTTGCTATTTGGTGGACGTTCCGGGGAACATGAAGTTTCAATAATTTCTGCAAGGGCGATCGCTCAAGGTCTAAAATTAGAAGCAAATGCTAATAAATACGAAATTTTGCCTTTTTATATCCAAAAAGATGGAGTTTGGCAATCTGGAGTTATGGCCCAACAAGTTCTAGAATCTGGTGTTCCCCAAGAAATCCTATCTACAACCCCTAATTTATGGCAATTCCCACCCGAAACCGCACAAGTTGAGCTTTGGTTTCCCATTCTTCATGGTCCGAATGGAGAAGATGGTACAATACAGGGTTTATTAACCTTAACACAAGTTCCCTTTGTCGGTTCTGGGGTATTGGGTTCAGCAACGGGAATGGACAAAATTGCCATGAAAATGGCTTTTGCTCAAGCGGGATTACCTCAAGTAAAATATAAAACTGTCACCAGAGCGGAAATTTGGTCAAATCCTTGTGTATTTCCGAAATTGTGTGATGAAATTGAGGCCACATTGGGCTATCCTTGTTTTGTCAAACCTGCTAATCTAGGTTCATCAGTGGGAATTGCTAAAGTGCGATCGCGTCAAGAATTAGAGGTAGCATTAGATAATGCTGCTACTTATGATAGACGCATTATCGTTGAAGCTGGAGTTGTCGCTAGAGAGGTTGAATGTGCCGTTTTAGGTAATGATAACCCGAAAGCGTCAGTCATAGGTGAAATTACTTTTGATAGTGATTTTTACGACTACGAAACTAAATATACACCTGGTAAAGCGGATTTATTCATTCCCGCAAATTTACCAGAGTTAGTAGCACAGCAAATTCAAGAAATGGCCTTACAAGCTTTTGCTGCTGTTGATGCTGCTGGTTTATCTAGAGTAGACTTTTTCTATGTGGAAACTACGGGAGAAATTTTCATCAATGAAATTAATACCTTACCAGGGTTTACCTCCACAAGTATGTATCCCCAACTCTGGGCTAATACTGGTATACCATTTGCCCAATTAGTAGATCAATTGATTGAACTAGCAATTGAAAGACATTCTCCAGTTAATTAACAAAGACTAGCAAGGGGAAATATTTATTTTCCTCTTGTTTTGACTATGATTTGTGTGATTAAGATTAAGGTGATGGATAAAAACTATAGGAAATATAGTGATAAAATACCCTTGGATCTGGTTCTTTAGCTTATTTCTCATTCCTATAGGAATGACGATTTTTGCCTATCAGCAATTGAGTTATGTTGGCTATGTGCCACAGAAAGCACAGGAAGAAGCCCCATTTTTATCTATTCACAAATACCCTATTGCCACATTTTCCGATTCTAGTAATTCTATCCCTCCATGGTTGGTAATAGCGATCGCTGTTTGTTGTGCTGCGGGTTCTTTTGTAATTTTTTACTCACTTCAAAGTTCAATAGAGACACAAAAAACCACTCAACGCACTCGCAACAGTCAAAAATTGCACCCCCAAAAACGTCATAAATCCAGAAATTCCTCCTCTTCATCATCTGACAGCAAAAATCCGCTATAATTTTTTTTTGCCACCTGAGAAAATCCCATACCCCCCATTACCAATGTGGAATCAGTCAGAGACTTGTTGAATATATCTCAACACACCGCTAAAAACCTGAAAATATAAGACTTTTGAGAAAGTGCCAACTTGGCAACCAAGTTTTAATTACCTAAGTTACATTGATTCCAGATAAAGAAATTCAATGTTGTGGTTATTAAAGGCTATTACATATTGATTTTTTTTAGGCAACACCATAGTTTATGGTAACATTTTTTAAGCATAAATAACAATGATTTGTAGATAATTAATTTGGCATTTATTGGCTCAAAAATAATAACAATAATCAGGTTTGACATTTACTGCAATGGGAATCTACTCACCCCCTATAAATACTGTCTTTATTATATCAACCCCCCTAAATAACTGGCAGTATTTATATATTCCTGAACGCTACAGCAGTAAATGTAGAGTGGGAGATTTTAGGCTTTTGGTATGCCTTCTCCCACTCTCTTTTTATTTATAGTGGTTAGTGGACTTTAGACTAAAAACCCACATTCCGCACTTCACAATGTAGTATGAGCCTTTTCAAGAATTACAAGAATTATTTTTAATAAGGGTTTAATGATTAAGTATTAAAACTTAAATTTTTGATAAAAACAGGACTTACGCAAAATATCTCTCCCTAAACCCCCATTTCTCTGGGTTCTCTGTTCGTTTATTCCGTAACTTGTCCGTAAGTCCTAAAAAAATGTATTTTTATGCAGTATAAAAAATAATATAAAAAATAAAATTAAGGGATTCATTATTTCACTTATTTTCCTCTACTACCGCTACTTGTTGAGCCGATAAGTGTTACTGTAAAATTTTAGATATTGATCTGCTATATCTAATTTAGAAAAATGAAAATTATCAGTAGTTCTATTTAAAGGCAGTTCTAAAGTAGAAATAATGGCTTGTGAGAGATTTTTAACAGCATTACCTTGAAGATCAAAATAACAACAGTTAAAACCACAAATTTCTCTAAATATGGGAATATCAGAACAAACTACCTGAGAAGAAAAGTATAGAGCTTCCGCTAAAGGCAAACAAAATCCTTCCTGAGAGGAAGCAGCAATAAAAAGTTGACATTTTTGATACAACCCACATAATTCGTTATCTTTAATTGCATGAATAAATATCACCTGATCTTGAAGAGAGAGATCATGAATTAGCTTGAAAAACCTCTCTGTTTCTGGTCCTGTATTACCAACAATAATTAGTTTGGTATCATTTTTTAGAGATTCATTCTTATACAAAAAATAAAAAGCTTGAATTAACAAATCTATGTTTTTGTTTTTTCGGTGTTGTGCAACACATAACAAAAAAGAATCATTATTACTAATATCTAACTTAGTAGGTGGTTCAGCAATAACAGCACTAAAATCTACATAATTATAAATAACACTCATGGGTTTGATTAATTGAATATTTGGAAAGTATGATTTAAGACTGCTGAGTGTGGATTTAGAAACACAGGTAAGACTATCACTACTTTCTATACATTGTTTTAAAAAAAACCGATTAAAGATAACATTTGGATATCCAAAAACCTCTGGTTTTTCATAAGGATACAAATCGTGTATTGTCGCAACAACAGGACAAGAAAAAAGTGGACGTATAAAAGGAAATGGGAATGATAAATGAACAATATCAGGACTAAAATGTTTTGCTAATTTTGGTAAACCAAATAAAAACCAGAGATTTCTTGCCAATGAACTATTTTGAATCTCTATACTAATTAACTGAATTTTGTGGGAATTAAAGAATAGTTCAAAGTAATCTTTTTGCCATACTCCGACAATTAAGGTCACTTTATTAACCTCTGGACTATCAGCCAGACATTGAGCCAGATTTGCAGCATATCGGCAAACACCTGTTGGTTTTGTAGGCCTATGTAAAGCGGGAATTAGTATGTGCATATTGTCAAAGTCCGAAAAATTAATTACTTAAAAGTAGTTTCAAAAAACTTGAGTCCAACTTGAGTTTTTTGAAACTTTTCTGGTGACAACCTCTAAATAAAGTTTGTGCAACCGTTCTCCGACAACTTGCCAACTGTAGTTTTCATTGACTAATTTCCGGCCAGCCTGACCCATACTAACTATGAGTTCTGGATTTTGAACTAAATAAATCATTGCGGCCGCTAAGTCACGGACAGTTTGATATGGTTCATCAGCAGCAATCTTAAAGCCAGTTTCCTCAGTAACTTGAACAGCAGGTCCGCCTAAATCTAGACAGATAACGGGACGACCCGCTGCCATTGCTTCCATACACACCCACCCGCCAGAATCATGTAAGCTGGGATGAATTAGTAGATGACAGTCCTTTAACAAATCTAAAGCCTTTTCACGGGGCAACCTACCCCAAAATTTAACTTTTTTAGCAATTCCTAAATGTGATGCTAAAGTTTGGAGTTGATGCCATTGTGGTCCATCTCCCACAATCCAGTATTCTGTATTTGGTAGATTTGCTTGAGCAAAAGCACGTAGTCCCAGATGAAACCCTTTCCAGTGTAACAGTCTACCCATACTGATAAATTTCACTATTGGCTCATTAGGGATTTCATATTGATTTAGATGCTCTATGTCTGCTGCTGATAACCCTGATTCCGGCAAAATCTGCATATACTTCACACCCATTTTATAGAGGCGCTGGGCTGTATCCTTAGTTGTGGCTCGGACCACAGCACTTCTTTGAGCAGTAAGACGGACAAATGGGTCTTGCTCTCCTAGCCGGCGAGCAACACTACGAGCAATTTCATAAATTTTGCCATTTAAGCTAAAATCCTGCCAAAAGCTCGCTGGTGCTGATTCTCCACCGCCTACAGGACCCCAAACCAGGGGAATGGGTAGGAGTGACAGGAAGCAAGGACTGGAATACTTAACAAAGGTGACATGGTGGATCAAGTCAAAGCCAATTTTCTGATGTAAGTCACGGGCGACAAAATAGGCTTGAATTTGCCAGAGGTAATAGTGAAGCTGCATTCCCCCAGACTGTCCCCAGCGTCTACTATCCTGCCAGAACGGGAGAGTAAAGTAAACAAAGTGAAGATTGGGAATGGGGTGGCGTGCCAATTCTGCGTTAATAATATCCTGACTCTCATCGGGTCGGGTAAGTACCCATACTTCATGATATTTGGCAACTTCGCGGGCAATATTCCAACCCACACCAGGCTCAGAACCCATACCTGGTTCACAGGAGTAAGCAGACATTAAAATCTTCATAGGGAATTGGTAATTGGTAATTGGTAATTGGGAAATTCTTTCTCTCTCCTGACTGTCTGTATTTTTTTCTTCAATTGTCGTTCTTGCCATGCTAGTCCTAGAATAAAAGCGATAGAAAGCATGAAGCCTGGTTCTTCCATTTGAGTAAAAATAAAACCCATGACAAAAACAGCCAGTAAAGTAACTTTTAAAGAATCATTTAAACGAAAGTGTTGCCAAGCTAAATAGGATAGGAATAGGTATGCTCCTAGACCCAAAAGTCCTAAATCTCCCCATATTCCAGCCCAGCCAAAAATGGGGCTGAAGAGACTTGAACCAGAACAAAGCCAAGAACTAACACAAAATTCCATTCCTTCCCGACCAATTGGATTGGTGGTAGCACCTAGTGGTCCGAGTATAGACGAATAATCTTTAAGAAACCATACACCAAGGCGGCTGACAGTATGCCCTGGACCTAGACCAAATAACCAATCTAGAGGGGATTGGTAATGAGATAAAATGGAACGCACTGAGTAAAATTTTGTATACCAAGCATAACCATCTGCTCCATAAAGTTCCGGTCGCGCCCAAGATGTAAATGCGGCAAATGCCTCTAAGTTTTGTACACACCAAACAAATCCAAATCCGAAGATAGCGATCGCACTCAGAAGTTTGATAGTTTTACCAAAATCCTTTGAATTCACCAAGATTAAAAGAACCCAGGCAATCAAATAAGCAAGTACAATTTGTTTGGAGTCAGAAAATAGAATCTGCCAGAAAGCGGCGATAATAGCCACGATTCTCATCCATAATGGAAAAGTTTTTTCATTAGTGAAGAAGTAAAGAGCAAAGACAACTGATACCGAAGCCGATACATAATTTCCCGCACCGGAAACGAAAAAGACTCCACCACATCCATCGGTGCCATTAAATCCGTTAGCATAGAGTTTTCCGGCATCAATTAGGGGTTTTTGGACAGCAGCGAGAACAAAGTTAATTAAAACAGACCAGATCAACCAATTTTTGATGCGTGTAACAGATTTAGCCGACATGGGAATACACGCGATGGACAAGAGGAAAATGAAGGGTTCGCAAAGCATCATGAAAGAGACAATGGCATTAATTAAGCCTGTGTTATTCCATAAAGCACTAGCCAATACTCCGACGAGAAAAATGAAAATTCCCAATAAGAAAGAATAGGCAATTGCAATCTGTTTGTGATCTTTTGAGCGACTTGTGAATAATATAACTCCTAAAACAAAGGGAACAACTACGAAGTGAGCAAGGTTAAGAATTGAGGGAGCATGAGTAATTGCACAAAAAATGCGAGAGTAAAAAACTACAGAAAAGGCCAAGATAATTAAGCTGGTATTATCAATTACTCCATTTTTTTTCTGTTTCTTACTTGTAGGTGACTGCAAATACATGATATTGAATACCTCAGAACCTTAATTTTCTGATTTTTGAAAATATATTTTATGATTTGATAAATCCATATTTGGCAGGCTAGTAATCATTGATACAATTTTCAGGATTTGAGATTTTGACAGTTGGTAATACTAGTCAATAACTAAGGCAATTTCATCACATAAACGTCCTCCAGATAAGTACAAAATAGGCCATAAGAATGTATTTACTAACCTATTTTTGATTGTTGGGTTATGCCATTGAAACATATAAATTTCTTTGGCATTTAGTCCATAACGAGACAATAAGCAAGACAAGGTTGCGACTGAATAATAAGCACTATGATCAGGATGAACATATTCATATCCTGAAAAACCATAAGTATGTGGTAATTGGGTAATCAGTACACCCAATATGTAATACCCGTTTTTTACGACAGGCATCCACTAACCAATCATCTCGGTTAACCATCTTTAGTCTAGGTAGTTTCATCATAAAATTATCTCTACTCCTAATTTTGTTTATAATCCTAATCAGCTATTTTGATAACCTTTAAATGCAGTCAATTTATTGATAAAAATGTAAACCTGACCCATTAAGTTTTATCTAGACTGGTAATACAAAGTTAGAAAATTGTTTCAGTTAACCTTTGCGGAAAAAAGCCAATTATTTTTTCATAATTTAAAGCTATTTGTTCAGATGTCCTTTTCCATGTTAAAGATTTTGATCTAAGTAGCCCTTGATCTATTAATTGCTTGCGGTAGACAGGATTAATGTGAAGATGATAGATAGCAGAAGCCATACTTTTAATATCCATGGGATTAAGCATGATAGCAGCATTCTCAGCTACTTCTGGGATGGATGAAACGTTAGAAGTAATTACGGGCAATCCGCACGCCATTGCCTCGATAACTGTCAAACCAAAACCTTCATAAAGTGATGGTGCTAAGAGAACATCGGCTGCATTGTAAAGTTGAATGAGAATGTTTTTATCAGCAATACCAAAATCCAGAATATCTTGCCCAAGATTATGTTCTTTAATAAAGTCTATTTGCTTGGGTGTGAATTTACCACCACAACGCCAAAGACTCACTGATAGTCCGCTCTGTTTTAGAGTTTTTAGCACTTTCAACACAGTAATAATGTTCTTTCTTTGGTGAGTTGAACCAACATTAAGTAAACAGATTTCTTCAGGGGATCTCTGATATTTTTGCCGAAAATATTTTATTTCCTCTGATGGTAATCGCTGAAACGATGCTTCAACTCCATTAGGAACTACCAAAATTTTCTCTAATTCAATATCCAGCCTTTTATGAACATCCTTAGCTGTATTTGAGGAAACAGCAATGACACAATTAGCATAACACATTCCTTTAACTGAAAATTGCCAGGATGCCATACTGAAAGCGGGAAAACGGGATTGTCCTTTGAGAATTTCTGGATAGACAAACTGCACTAAGTCATGACAGGTAATAATAATAGGTTTGCCTTTCTTTTTCAACCAATAAGCAACATGAGCATTGGTATGATCAATAATGTGATAAATGTCTCCTTCTAGCTGACAAACTTGTTGGGGATGATGCCAATAGCGTTCATAAAACTTGCGGATACCAGTGCCAGAGTGCCACAGGTTTTCTTGGCTTTTGCTCCAAGGTTGGGGTGCAACTTCGATAATTTCCCAATTTGGACGGATTGCCTTTAATTCGGTAACTAAATTGTCAGCATAGACATCCATACTCAGAGCAACACCAGGTTCTCTACGAACGATCACTAACCGCATTGATGATCTATCTCCCAAAAGACATACTGTGGCATTTATTTCACCTCTTAATTCAGAACAAGTTCACTGTTTTTTTGCCCCAATACTTTCTGCCATAAAATATTTAGACGAGAAGCAATCCGTTCATGGGAGTAAAGTTGATTGACGCGATGAATACAATAATTACTAATCTCTTGACACCACTGGGGTTCACTAATCAGACGTGCTAATATGGCGGCCAATTCCTGAGTATTTTCTTCTCGAAAAATTAAATCTTCTCGTCCAATGACATTGGGAATTTCCCCACTGTTAGAACCAACTACGGGAACTCCCATTGCCATAGCTTCAATTAGGACGTGACCAAATTGCTCTTTCCATTCAGGAGTGGTACGGGAAGGTAACACTAGGACATCAAACTGACTAATCATCTCTGGTGCTTGTTCATGACGGACAGCGCCCTGCCAGATTACCCAATCTGCCACCTCTTGTTCTTGGGATATCTGGTTTAGTTCCGCTTCATGTTGACCAGATCCACAGATCAGGATGCGGAAGTTGAAACCCTGTTCCCGCAACTGGTGAGCAGCAGCAAAAATCAGGTCTATTCCCTTACTGTGGGTTAATCGTCCCAGAAATCCAATCTGGAATGGGCGAACTGCTTGCAGCAGCGCTTCGCTATCGCCTCTAGTGATCCGGTGTGGGCAAGGGGCAAAAAATTCAGGATCAACACCCATTTGCGGCATCACGGTTAATAAACCCTTGTAACCCCAACGGCACATAATTTCCGCCCCATCGTGATTACCTGAGATAATTGCACTAGCAGTATTAAGAACAAATTGACAGATCCAGCGACGGGGAAGGGATAGTTGCCGATCAATATTTTCCCAACCAAAAATAACCAGGGGTTTACCTGTAAATCTACTCCAGAGGGCAAATTGATAAGCACATAGAGAAAATACTTCCTCCTCAACCTGGACAATATCGGGGCGAAAAACATTCAGCACTTGCCAGATTTTCCAGGGTGGATAGATATGTGCGCCTCCACGACCACTAAATAAAACAGGAGCGGAGTAGGTGCGGATATGAGGGTAGGGTGTTTCCAGGGGGATGTGGCGATTCCATTCTAAAGCCTTCCAGTTACTTGGAGTCAGAAGACCTACTTCAATATCATCAATTTCTGCAATGCCTACGGAGTTCGCACAGCGTCTTGAAGAGAGGGAAGCTATAGCATTCAATTTGCCCTGGTTGATACCGACAACGTAGGTGTGACTCACAAAAAGTATGCGTATGGATGAAGAATTGGTCATTATAACTTTTATCCCCTATATAACCATCCAGTCTTGTTTGCCAGAGAGTCTAATTGAATGAATGGTGCTATTATCCGCTTTAAGACCCCATCTGTGGGGGAATTGTAGGTGACATAGACATAAAGTTGATCAAGCACTTCGTCGGCTAACCAACCACTCGGAGTATGAAAACCACAGCCAAGATTAAGTTTTAACATTAAATATCTCCAAAATAGACAATAGCAACTCAAGAAACAAGTTAGGAGTTTATTTAACTAAGTTTTTTAGGCAATCAGCGCCCGGATTTTAGTCACAGTCCAATCAACTAACTTTGGACGATGTTGGGGCGCAAACAACCATGTAATTATTGGTTCAGCTAGAGGTAATGGCATCAATCCCACCCAGATAAACCAGAGGCTGTAGAAAAGTCGCTTTTGCCAATTAAAGTCTGAGTATTTCCATAGACAGCGAATTCCGTAGTAAATTAAATTGAGTGGGCGATCGCTCGAAACTGGATGGTTTTGAGGATCTAAGCGTAAAGAAATAATCCGCGACCATAAACGTCCAAGTGAGCGTTGTTCTAAATCAGTAGGAACTTCATAACCTAATGCTTTGGCTTTCTGAGTTAACAGGGAAAAGTTTTGTAAGTCATGGCGCACAAAGCGTTGAAATCGAGCAGCGGTGACAGTTGCCAATGCCCACTGATTTGTATCATGAATTCTGTAAGTGCCTAATGGTTCTTCTATTGCTGCTACATCACCATAAAAAGGAACTTGGAAAGATAAATAGTCATTTGCTGTGAGTTTATATTCATCAGGAATGGGAAAAAGCTTTTCCAGAACCTGCCGATTCAGGGCATTACCACTAGTGGGAGTGCTAACATATTCACCCTTATCTAAGAGGACTTTCCACACATCTCCAGTGGAAAGAGGGGCAGATCCTTGGGGACAAGAGTAGCCAAGAGATTTGCCAATCTTATCAACAACTGTTAAACGATAGTGGACTTTAGAAAGTTCTGGTTTCCAAACAGAAACGATTTGTGCAACGGCGTGAGGAAATAAATAATCGTCGGAATCAAGAAAAATAATGATATCACCCTGACTTTTAGCAAATCCGCTATTAAAAGCCGCAGCTTGTTTGCCATTGGGTTGGAAAATGGGAATGATGCGTTGACCATATCCAGCAATAGTATCACGGGAATTGTCAGTTGAACCATCATCAACAACAATAATTTCAGTATGAGGATAGGTTTGGTTAATGGCGCTATTGATTGCTTGTGGGAGAAAGCGATCGTAGTTATAGTTATTGATGATGATACTAATAAATAGTTGAACCTGCATATTACTAATTGGCTAATAGTTTTCTAAATTAATTTAGCAATTGCGGGCGGTAAAAATAATTTCATCAACCTACGAATTCCACCTAAACTCAATCTTTTAGACAATGGATAGTATTGGCTAAAATAAATATCTAAAGCTTGCTTCTTATTCCCCACATTAATCAGCTGAATGATTGCAGTTGAGGCTTCTTTTTTAAGTTCATAGTCTTTAGAGCAAGATAGTTCTTCTGGAAAATCAGTATTGAGAATTATATGGAAAGATTGTGCAGTGGAATCATCATTGATATTGCTAGACATTGAATTTTTAGTCATTCGATACTTAGCAGTATGTTTGTCCAAGAAAAAGAAATTCGAGTATGCAAAGCCCAGTCGTAAACTAAAATCAAATTCTCCTCCATTTCCTACTTCTTCATAAGAACGCCATTTTATAGCCTTAGCGGCAGATGCCAGAATCATAAAACAATCGTTGGGGAACTGGTGCAGTAAGGCAGCCTCTATGGAAGATTTTTGTAATCCAGATTTATCGCTAGTACGAAAGTAGAATTGATTAAGCTTAGAGCTAAGATTATGGTCAATAGTACCTTCCTCGGAAATAAAATACTGCTTGCCATAAGCTGCGACTAAATTGGGATGAATATCCCAGCAACTATTTAAGTCTTCTAGGGAATTTGGTAGTAGTAAGTCATCATCATGAAGAAGAACTATTTTATCTCCTTTTGCTATCTCATATATAAAGTTGATATTTCCTGCCTGACCTAGAGAAGGAGAATGCCTAGTATAAGAAATAGGAATTTTGCATTTATTCTTAATATCTAAAACTAGGTTCTCAGTTATGTTATCATGAGAGTCATCACCTATGACGATCTCGATTGGTTGGAGAGTTTGTGCAAATACTGAATACAAAGCTTCTTGAAGAAACTTAGGTCTTTGATATGTTGGGATACATACAGATATGGATGATTGCATTAATTTTTTAGTATCACTAATTTTATAGGACTATCCTCGTTTGATTAAGTTTGGTCGTTTATAGGTTAGAACTCTGACTTTGCATAAAGACATTTTTTCTCTCTTCTGATTACTACCCTGCCATTATTTCAGGTGAGTAAATTTCTCTCTTAAATTTATAGTCTGCTTATATAGTTCTGAATCGGTTGACAATAATTCTTTAAGCTTATTGACACTAACTGAGTATTTAGGAGTCGCAATTAAACGATGAAAATAATAACTGAATGTTCGTACAAGTATAAATATCCTTTTTGGATATGGCATATGCTTATACTTAGAGAGAAACTGATCAGAAAGCCAATCATCAACAAGCTGATATAGCATTTTATGATCTGACTCTGATTCAGGTCTGACATAGTTTTCGCCTGAGTCGTTAGATATAAAAATGTTGTTAAATTGAATTATATCAGAACAATAAAAATTTTGAATTAGCACCTCTTGAATTTCGCAAGAAATCCACCAATAGATACTATCGAATTGATTTTGATAGGGTAACAGAATAAAATCTTTGACTACATCTTGATGAAATGCCATTAGTTGTTCATCATTAGTTAAAAAGCATTGAGATTTCATTCCTTTGAGGGGAGTCTGGAATGTTTTGCGATTTATCGGGACAGCGATCGCTGGTTTGTATTGCAATAGCTGTTTTTCAAATGTTTCCCAGCTTCCTTTGATGAATTTTATATCGTCATCACAAAATATATAGTAGAGATATTCTCCTTTATTCAAAGCCATTTCCAGTAGCTTGTTTCTTCCTTCTGCCCAGGTAGATTTGGGGAAAAATATTGATTCTTCAATGGCTTGATTTATTACTGTTTCAATGGGCTGATCATAGGTTAAAAAGATAACGTCAGCATTTGGGTTTTCTGATAGATGCAAGTAATTTTTCATCAACTCAGCTTTACCTTGGACAAGATAGATAAAATCTTTCATGACAGATTACAAAGAAATGGGCATGGGTAGAAACTATTTTGTGTGGGGAGGGTATTTTTTTCTTCCCAGCGATTATCTCAGTTTGCAAATATTCAAAAGTTAGATATATTTTCAATTTTTACAGCAAAAACTTATTGAAGCGTAAGATTGCTGATTTCCTGAAACGAGCGAGGTTGCAATATTTCCCAACAGAAAAAAGTACGTTTATTAAGCAGCAAGCTCTTGACCGACTACTAAATTCAAATAAACTTATATTCTTTTATATACCAATAAGAATCTTGTAAATCTGCTCTTTGCCTCACTATCTTTTTACCTGTGTAGCCGATCAATGATCGCATTACTTTTTTCAATTTTGGGGTTTGATGAATATCAAAATGATAAATTATGTTCCTCCATATATTGGTAGAATACCCTAATCCATCTCTCATGGTAGATAATGACTTTTCTGCTTCATTGGCGTACTCTTCGATTTTGCGACTTTTCTGTTTTGATTGATGACGAATTCCACCTAATGGTGAATTTGTTCCATATAATTCTGCATAAATGAAGAAGCGAGACCAAAGTTCAAAGTCACTAGCGAGTTTTAAATCGGTATTAACATAACCACCGGCTTTTTCCCATAAACTACGTTGCCAGAAGGTAGACTCCTGTTGTATCCATCCTGCGCTTTTCCTGCCATAGCCAATGTAATAACCATCCAAAAATGCTGTTTTGGAAAACCCAGGATATAAAGCAAATCCCTGACAAAAGCCATGCCAATCCCAACCTCCTGGCTGAAGGCTTGTTAGCCACTCAATTTGTGGCAACTCAGATATAATACTTGCTACTGTCCTAAATGCCCAAGGGCAGTACATATCATCGCTGTTGATCCATGCCATGATTTCACCAGTAGAATGTGAAAATCCCTTGTTGATTGCATGATATTGACCATCATCAGGTTCGCTACACCAAAAAGCTAACTGCTTTTCATATTTTTTTATAATTTCTACGCTACCATCATTCGATCCTCCATCAATAATGATATATTCTAAATTGGGATAATTTTGAGAAAGAACACTTTGAATCGTAGCTTCTAAAAATTCGGCTTGATTAAACGAAGGCGTTATTATGGAAAGCTTAGGATATTTTTGTAATAGCATTATATCTCCTGGGATATTCTTATAACTTAGGCATTGAGAACAAACATCATCTATAGTTTCTAACTAATAATATTCTTACTAAAACTACTTCCAACAATGTCTAATTGCCTCAAAATCATCAATAACTGAAAAAATCTCTTGCACATAATCCTTTGGTGTCCACTTGTATGCTTTTTCCCAGCCACGTTCTATCAAACTTTGACGGAGAATAGAATCTTCCGATAAATATTTAATAGCCTCAGCAATTTCTTCTGGCTGTTTAGGATTAACCAGTAAAGCAGCATCTCCTAGTTGTTCTTTTGCACCTGACACATTAGATGCAATTACAGGACATCCCAAAGCCATAGCTTCTAATGGTGGTAAGTTATCAGGACCAAAGAATGACATAAAGGTGAGAGCAAAAGCATGACGATACAGGGGTGCTATATCCTCTTGAGAGACAAAACCCAGAAAATGTACTTGTTGTGATAAATCAAGTTCTTGCACCATTTCTTTGACATGAGACTGATTGCCTTTATCAGAGCCGACAAAGACTAATGAAAACTCTAAATTGTACTTTTCTTTTAACAATTTAATCGCTAGTAATAAACCAATATGATTTTTATGTGGCCAAAATTGAGCGGGGTAAAATAAGTATTGACTAGGTAGATTATATTTTTTTAGAATCTCTTGATCTATCAGACTCCCTTCTGATGGGAATTTGGGGGTAAAAAAAGGAATAACTTTAATTCTTTCACTAGGAATCTGATAAAACTTTTCAATTTCTGCTTTGCCTACTTCTGTTCCAGTAATAATAAATGTAGCACGTCTCAATATTTTGGAATGAAAATTTTCTCGCCAGTCCCATTGCCCCCATTCTTGTTCAGATATACTCACTTCTGGAAAATAGGGCTGTAATCTGTGTTGTAAATCCCAAACAGTAGTTATATAGGGATAATTGACTGTAGGGCATCCTGGTACAAGAGATAAAGTTACATCTATTTGATTTAATTTTAATAAATTTAATATGTATTTTTCATACCATTCTTCAATTTGAAATTTACATCTTGGATGTCTTAATTTGTGAAATATAGCTTTTGTTATCAGGAATATTTTAGATTGCATTCTTTGTTTGAATGAGCTATGGAGAGAGACTGATTGAACAGGCGAAGATAATATATAATCCGGGATTTTTTGATTGGATATGTATAAAACAAATGTATGCCTACTTTTAGGAGCTAAATTTAATATACTTTCTAATAACTGATTTTCAAAAGTATAACCTCCTCCTACATCTGGGAGTTGATTGCTAATAAACAAACCGACTTTCATTTAATTCCTCACAACAAAATAAACCTTCCAGGTTTTGAGTCCTGGCTGTTGGTTAGTCAGCCACTCCTGAGAAGTAACTAACTGCATTTGCAGTCCACTTAACAGAAATTCTATTTCAGATTTAAACAGATAGCGCATTGTGTGGGTTTCTCGTAGCTCGTCAACAGCACCACTATTTTTATCTTTAATAAAGACATGATAATTCACATCTACGCAATTCTCATTCGGATAAATCACAGGCTCGGCAATGCGAGTTACCTGAATTAATTCATCTTCTAGATGTTTAACTCTCACCGTTGGCAGTTCTGTTAATACTGCTGAACCATACCAAATATCAAATACAAAAATCCCCCCTGGTTTTAAATGAGTTTTCACTGTAGTAAATGCAGCTAATAAATCTTCATTAGTGGTTTGATAGCTAATGACATGAAATAGAGACAGGACAACATCAAATTTTTGATCAAGTCGAACTTGACGAATATCACCATGGGTAAATTGCAATCTTTTGGATAATTCCTGCGGACATTGAGAGAGTCGTTCATGGGCAAGGTGTAGCATTTCTTGGCTCAAGTCTACACCATGAAGATGGTAGCCCATTTTTGCCAGCAGTGTAGCGTGATTTCCTGTACCACAACCTAGTTCTAGAATGTTTTTACTATCTGGTGCATGGGTTTGAATCAGACTATGGATAAATTCAGCTTCCCCTACATAATCTTTATCACGGTAGAGTAGGTCATAGTAGGGTGCATAGTTACCAAAAACAGTCATATTAACGAATTAATTGTAATTGTTGGGAATAATTAATTATGATGCTTTTGAATTTGAAATTTATTTGGTTATCAGGAGGAATATTTGAAATTAATTAACATGATTAATTTAACATGATTAATTTCATCTCCTTAATAAGTCTCAGTCAGGATTTGGTTAACAGTTTTAGCAACAGTGATGATTTGTTCTTCAGTCAATGCTAATCCACTAGGAATATAAAAACCTCGCCGCGCCAAATTTTCCGCTACTGGACAGGAAATACCCGCAAATAATCCCATTTTTTTAAACACGGGTTGCTCGTGCATACACCAGAAAAAAGGACGAGTCCCAATCTTGTGATTAGCCAGCTTTTTCATGGCTATTTGTTTATCAAAGGGAACTTCATCTTTGAGGACAATACCATATACCCAATAAATATTTTCTGCATAGTCTGTCTTGAGTATTGGTAGTTGAATATTGGGTATATCTGCTAATAATTCAGTATACAGTTGCCCCATCCAGCGTTTACGGGCAACAAATTCATCTAAACGTTCTAATTGAGCTACTCCCACCGCTGCTTGGAGGTTACTCATTCTCATGTTCCACCCCAATTCTTCATGGACAAACCGTTTTTGGGGTTGAAAGCAGAGGTTACGTAGAGATAGACAGCGTTCAGCTAACTCAGGATTATCGGTAACAATTATTCCTCCTTCACCAGTGGTAATGTGTTTATTGGGATAAAAACTAAAGGTGCTAATGTCGCCGAAGCTACCGCAAGGACGGTTTTTATAGGTCTGCCCGTGCATCTCGGCGGCATCTTCAATGATGTATAATCCATATTTATCGGCTAAATTTAGTACTGAGTCCATATCCACTGGTAAGCCGTAGATGTGAACCACCATAATGGCTTTTGTGCGGGGGGTGATTTTCGCTTCAATATCACAGACATCCATATTCCAGGTGATGGGATCTGAGTCCACAACTACAGGGGTAGCACCAGCACGGACAATGGCCGCAGCACAGGAAATGATGGTGAATGTGGGGAGAATGACTTCATCTCCTGGTCCAATATTTAGGGCAGCTATAGCAGCATCTAGGGCAACAGAACCATTACTGACAGTAATACCATATTTGCGACCAACACGGGCGGCAAATTCCTGTTCTAGTTGTTTGACAAAAAGTCCTTCTGAGGAAATCCAACCTGTGTCAATACACTCAATCAGATATTTCTTTTCGTTACCATTTAATAATGGTTGGTTAACGGGAATTGGGTTCATTTTATGGCTACACAAATTCTACAACTTTTGCTTCTTCGGCGGTAATACCCACAAATCTGGTTTTGTCCTGTTCTCCCACGTAAGGACCTTGTTTAACTTCAATCATTTCAATTTCTTCTAATACTTTGAATCCGTGTCCTCCAGTTACTAAGAGGATAACATCACCTGTTTCTAGAACGCGACTTTCTAAATATTTTTGTTGGTCGTTGTAGAAGTCTACGCGGAGTTTACCACTTTTGATAAACAGGACTTCTTGTGTGTAGCTAACTTGGCGAATTACAGGATTATGAACATGAGGTTGAATGACTTTTCCTGTGGAGTGGCGCATATAAGCCAGTTGTTGGGAAAGTTCATTGGGGGTGAAAAAGTGAATTCCGGGTTGATTGAATCGGTGAGATAGGATTAATGCAAGTAGCTGGTTTTGATGGGTAATTTTTTCTATCATTCATTTGCGATTAAATAAATTAATATTTTAGTTTGCCTTAATACAAAGTTTGATCATAAGTGCAGATATTGCTCAATTCAGTAATGTGAAATATAAGCCAGAATAAACAGGAACAGAATATTCAGGGTAAAACGGGATTATACAACTATCAACTCTATCTTCCCAAATATCAACTAACTTATAACCAATATCAGTTAGTGAATCAATAAACTGCTTCCGATTAAAAATAAACTGTGGATAAAATACTTTTCCGCCATTTTGGAGGCTTACAAACTGTTTTCCATCATATAAAGGTAAGCGATTAATCAATAAGTGATTAGGTGGTTGTTCTAGGCAAGCAAGCAAGCGAATCAACATATTGTAAAGAACCAGAAGCAATAAAAATATTTTTTCCATTAGCTTCTATAAATTCTGTTGTAAAAGACAAAGATGGAGAAGAATTTAGGTCTTGAGCTAATTTCTCTCCAGCTTTTGCAATTGCAGGTACATCACAGACTGTCCAATTTAATCCCTCAGGATATTTTAAGATGGTGGAATAACTGTAAAAATGATTGCCAACATTGCCACCAAAGTCAAATACAGTAAGTTTGTTAGAGGATTGATTAAAGATTTGACTTAGCCAAAATAAAACTGGATAGTCATAGGAAGCGATGTTCGTAGACAATTTATCCTTGTATTCTTGAGCCAAATCAAGATTATCATATCCTATTGATTTAGTTTTTGGAGCAGATGCTATAGCTTCTTCAACGGTTGAAAATACACCTCGAAAGCAGCCATAGCACTCACCCGAAAATCTGCCCTCGTATTTCTTGGACTGAAAAAGGCGATAGATTTTTTTTGCAAATGGGATGTTTTTGATGATTTGTTTCATATTCTTGGGTTCAGGGTAGGTATAACTGTGATTAAAGTTGTCGTTTTATAATTTTAATTTTATCCAGTTGAATGGTACTTTGATAGAAAGTATGATCTTTTACCGATCATAGCCAGTTTTTTCCATGCTTCACTCTAAACAATAAACAAGGACTCATAATCAACTTTATCAAATACATCAAGCAAACTACGTTTAGTTGCATTAAATATTTTAATATTTTTTGACTGTGCTATTGTATTTAGCATTTCATACTGATTCCAAAGTCTAATGTAATTTAACAACTCAGGTTTAAATGTAGATATATCAGTGATAAGTTTTGCTTTTTCTTCTGGATAAAAATGTTGATTAGCAAATTTCCCTGAAAAATTTAATATTGAATCATGATCACATCCTAATAGATAAATCTCAGAAAACCCCATAAAAATAGCAGACTGTAGAGCCATTATTGTGACAGACATAGGAGATAAAACAGGCTGACATAAATCCACATCTTTATCTAATTCTATTGCGCTTGTATTGTGATAATATACATTATGATCTAAGAAAATATTGTTCTGATTGACTCTGGCATATTCATTTATGCCCAAGAAAAAACTACATTTTTTAGATATATCTCCAATTTCTTTTAATAATTGTAAATAATTTTCTATGTTATGGGGTGGATGCCAAGGAGCAATACAATAGTACTGTGGATCAATTAACCTAAAATCTGGATGTAAATAAAAATTACTAACAGCAATACAAAATTCGTTTTTTAGTAATTTCAAGTTCTGATCATTAATTGATGGACCAGTTGCCAAAATAAAACATCGGTTTCCTTGATGAATATTTTTTAGCTCTCGATTTTGTTTTGTAATAGCATACTCTTTATGTGAGTGTCTATTGTTAGAAATAGTTTTATTTCTAATTGATCTGAAAATGTCTTGAAATCCTGGAGGTAAAGTCCAGAATGCTATTTGTTTGATTGTTTTTTTAGCCTTACTTTTAAGATTCATAGTAGTCTCTCTAACTTCTCTAATGCAATCCAAAAACCCTCACCTTCATTTTTATGTCCCTGCCAAATTTCAGGAATAAAAGAAGCTTGAGAAGCATACTTTTCAAGGTCTTCTGCTAGGGAATAAAAGTCAATTTCACCTTCACCGATTTGTAAACCTTCCCCATCAACACCTTTAGCATCAGCAATGTGTAAATGAGCAGTGTAAGGTCCAATTTGTTCAAGAAATTCTTTGAATGATGTTTTGTGATAAGTACAAGCTAGTTTGGAATGAGAGATATCTAAGCAAATACGATAGTTATGTTGACGACAAAAATCAGTAATGTCTTTCGGATTTACAAAAAGATTGTGATTTCGTTGTCCTCCAAAATGCCAAGGAAAGGGGGGCATGGTTTGAGGGATGATTTCGACTCCATCTGCATCTAGTTGAGATAGACTATCGTCAAGTGTTTTATATAGTTGCTGGCGAACTGACAAAGATAATAAAGTATCATTTGTAAATCCACCAACATTGGTAACAATGCAGGGGCGACTTGCTCGGTTGAAAAACGGTTTTAATTGTCGAGTAATGTCGATCACTCGTTGTAATTCTTTAATTGATAGTTGACGGTAATCTTTGTCTTGGGAAGATAGATCCAATAAGTGATCGCCTGCAAACAACTCTGGAGCGTGTACAATTACATCTAAATCATAGACTTGATCAATATACTGGTGAATATCAACTTCTAAATCTTTATAGCTCAGATGAAATTCTAGTAAATCAGGATTTGATTGTGACAATAGAGTTTTAAAGTCATGGTAGCGAACTGGAACACCCCAAGGTCGTTTAAAACGATAATCTCTTGCTTTGACTTGTTCCACTTCTAAGTCGCTAGGGTAAAAAAAATCACCTGCTTTTAGTGATCGCCTGGAACGTTTACCAATTAACTCTGTCTTCCGATTGGGTTGTAAACCTTTTCCGGGACTTTTTACATCAATCATGGATTCAGTAATGATTTGTCCTACCTCTAAATCGCAGTTAATCACCAAACTCTTAGCCAAGTTTTCTCGGTTCATTAATTCCCCTTGACTGAGGTTTCGCTCTCCATTTGTACCCAGAGATTGTTCTACTTGGCGAATTCCTTCAATCATCAGCCGAAATTCATCTGGTAATAAACTCACTTTGTGGTCATTACCTTCCATTGTTTTGTCTAGGGTGAAGTGTTTTTCTATTACCTTAGCACCCTTAGCTACGGCGGCGATCGCTACATGAATACTCCGTTCATGGCCGGAATAACCAACGGGACAATTACCAATTTCTTTTAGACGGTCTATATAGTTTAGATTGACATCTTTAAAGGGGGCTGGATAGGTTGAGTTACAGTGCAGCAAAACATACATCGCACCTAACCGATTTAGTAATGCCACTGCGTCAATTATCTCAGCTTCAGCCGACATCCCCGTTGAACAAATTAATGGCTTACCTGTTTTTGCTAAAGCCGTGAGTAAATCATAGTTAGTCAAATCAGCCGAGGCCACTTTATAAGCCTGTATTCCATACTGTTCTAGCACAGATAAACTCTCAATATCCCAGGGTGTACAAAGGGGTAAAATTCCCTGTCTTTGACAGTAATCAAAGGCCGTGAACATTTCATCGGTTGTTAATTGGAAACGAGTTAACAAATCTAGAGTATATTGTGACCCTAAATCTTCACTAGCATCATTAGCATTCCCAGCATTCCGATATAGTGATTTGAGATCGCGCATTTGGAACTTTGCACAGTCTGCACCTACCGCTACCGCTTGATCAATTAACTGTTTAGCAAGTTCCAAGCTACCATTGTGATTATTGCCAATTTCCGCAATGACAAAAGTAGGAGATTGGGCATCAATGATAAAATTTCCGATCCGAATACCTGCTGACTTCCGACAAGCAACTGCAACTAAATGACGGTTATTGTCTAAAAGGGGAATGAATTCAACTTCATTAGAAAAGTAAGATTGAATCTTTACAGGATCATCATTGTAATTAGCAAATTTATAGTTTTTGTTAGAAATTTTTGAGACTGGTTGATTGAGATTAATAGATTCTTGTTGCACCAACCAACGGCGAAAGTCTCCGTCTGTGAGGACACCTTCTAAAACACCTGCTTCTGTCACCGAGAAAATAATGCGGTTTTTGTTGTCGCTGATTTTTTTCAGGGCATTTAATATATCGTCTTCAGCGAAAACAATGTACTTTAATAAATTTTTGTCAATGATCATAATACTTTAATTTTTAAAAAATTTTAAAAGTTAATTTTTCACAATATAACAAGGTGTCATACAAAATGGAAATTTATTTATCACCACATCTTGATCCTGAAAATACTCATCTACAGCTTTTGTTTCTCCAGGAAAAACACCGTAATCGTCTATAATTAGTACCCACCCCCTGACAATTCTAGGAAACAGTAATTCTAAAATTACAGAGGCAGGTTCGTATATATCAGTATCTAAATTGAGAAGAGAAATTTTTAATTCTGGATGGTCATTCACATAATTGGGGACTGTTTTTAAAATGTCTCCCTTCACTAATTCTACATTCTTGTCAACTCCCTTAATTTTTAGCACTTTTGTAAGCTGATCTACATCAATACTTTCTTCCCCCGCACTATCAATAAAAAGCTGTCTAGGTGCTTTGTCTTCCTGAAAATCAGTTTCAGGAAATTTACCATAGATATCAAAACCAATTATTTTTTTAGCGTGGGAATTACTGAATAAATCTCGAAATGTGGCGAACCTTGTCAATGATGTTCCTTTAAAAACGCCACATTCTACTATTGCTCCTGGTATGTTTACCACCATTTTGTATAATTCATAATGAGCTAATAACTTAGCAATTCTGCTATTATCACAGGATAGGTAGAAGTTATTTTCGTATTCAAATGCCTTGGAAAAATCAGGTAGATTAATCATGTTTTTTTTTAGAACTATTAAGGTTTACGTTTGTAATTGATTAAAAACTCTATATACTGAAAATCCTCTAACGAATCAATTTCCCAACTTTGATCTTCATCCATCACAAACAGAGAAACTTTACCGCCCAATCGGTTATTTAATTCTTTTAAAACCCAGGGTTTAAAGATATAAATTGAACCATTTTCCATATATTGGAGGTTTAAATCTTGGCGACGGGGACGGTGGTGATAGTCATAGTTGATAGACTGGGAAACATCATCTACTTGATGCCAAATAAAGCGATGGGTTGGAGAAACTGAAAGGAGAGAATCAGCGTTTTCCACTCTGATTTGCTCAATAGCGCGATCTATATCTAGTCCGGTGCGTAAAGGGGATGTACATTGTAGGAAGACTATAAGTTCTGGGTTAATTCCCTCTTTTTCAATCTCTGTTAAGGCATGAATAAGAGCCGATTCTGAAGAAGCAGTATCGTCGGCAAGTTCAGGGGGTCGGTGAATAATACTTGCACCATAGTCTGTTGAAATTTGGGCAATTTCGGCATCGTCTGTGGTAACGTAAATGCGATCGACTAGATGGGATTCTTGTGCATCTAGGATAGAATGGGCGATTAAAGGTTTATTAGCTAGAGGACGAATGTTTTTGTAAGGGACTCCTTTTGAGCCTCCACGTGCAGGAATGCAAGCTATAACAGTCATTATTAAAATTTACCAACTACTTCAGTTTTTCTTGTTTCCCAAGGAAGCATTGGTAATAAATAACCTTTGCGATATCCTCGCGTATTTACATCTCCAGTCTCAACAAGACTAAAAATTAATGCTTCCACGCTTTCGTATACCTCAACCCCAGGGATTCCAGATCCCAATCTTAAAATGTAGCGTCCACTATTTAACCACAACCCTGGTATTCTGACTTGAGTTTTGTAAATACCTGGTTCACGATATTCTAAAAGACCATTATCCTGATCACAATCTTCTAATGACATAATATGGGAACCGTCACTTCCATGAAAATTTAATGCAATGACTGCCGCCCGAACTGAGTTGCATACTTCATAAACTGTTTCAATAATGAAATCTCTACGAACATCTAACTCACCATCTACCGAACCATTTTCATCTAAAAGTCTACATTCCATAATTCTTATTGGAGTATTTTTTCTGGCTGGATTCTTCCATAAACGTCCACCCAAATATCCAGAAGTAAGATATCTCTCTGTAGATGCTTCACTATTACCATTGAATACAAGACAGCCTTTTTCTAAAAAAAGACATTTCTTTGTCAAACTTAGAATTGCCCCCATATTATGACTCACAAACAAAACCGTCCTTCCCTCCTTCCCCACATCCTCCATTTTTCCCAAACACTTCTTTTGAAACTGGGCATCCCCCACCGCCAAAACCTCATCGACAATTAAAATCTCTGGTTCCAAATGTGCCGCCACCGCAAACGCCAACCGCACATACATCCCAGAAGAATACCGTTTTACGGGCGTATCCAGAAACTTCTCCACCTCCGCAAACGCAACTATCTCATCAAACTTGCGTTTAATCTCTTCCTTACCCATGCCCAAAATTGCCCCATTGAGAAATATATTTTCTCTCCCTGTTAACTCTGGATGAAACCCTGTTCCTACCTCTAATAAACTGGCAACTCTACCCTTGATTTTGATGCTTCCTTGAGTTGGTTCTGTAATGCGGCTTAAAATCTTTAATAGTGTTGATTTACCTGCACCATTGCGCCCAATAATGCCAACTCTATCACCTTGTTTAATTTCAAATGAAACATCCTTTAAAGCCCAAAACTCTTCAAAAGCGGGATTTTCCTTTTTAGCTTGAGGATTAATCAAACTACCGAGAGATTTAACTTTATTAGTAATCACATCTCGCAGTGCTGTGTAGCGTTCCTGTTGCTGATGACCAATAATATATTTTTTACCTAAATTTTCAACGCGAATCACTGTATCAGACATCTTTAAAAAAATAAATTAGTTTCCGTCAATTTTGTAGAATCCAGGTGCTATTATCAATAGATAGTCCTTATTGAGAAAAGTAGATCTATCTTTTTTTACAAAAAACTGCTACAATCTTTATCTGATAATCTTTTTAGACTATTTAGTTATCCCGTCAGGTTATCAACTAAATCACATCAGCAAATGTCTGTTCCATTTTGCGAAAATACCAAATTCCACTCAATAATAGTAAAACTACTAACATCATCGAAAGAATAAAACCTGGTAAATATAATTTTGATTCCCCTCCTAAAATTGTCCACCTAAAACCATCTATTACTCCTACCATTGGATTTAAGGAATAGATAAATCTCCACTGTTCAGGAACTATACTGCTACTAAATCCTACAGGTGAAATGTACAAACCAAACTGCACTATAAAAGGGACAATAAACCGAAAATCTCGATACTGCACATTCAATGAAGCTAACCACAAACCCGCACCCATAGAAGCAGCAAAAGCGATACCAATAAACAATGGTAAAGTCAAAATCCGCCAACTAGGAACAAAGTTATACCATGCCATTAATGCCAATAAAATCATTCCCGAAATCATAAAATCTACAAAGCTAACTACTATCGCACTGGTCGGTACTACCAACCGAGGAAAATAGACTTTAGAAAGTAAATTGGCATTAGTAATTAAACTATTACTGCACTCCGAAAGAGAATTGGAAAAAAACTGCCAAGGTAACATAGCGGAAAATACAAGAATTGGATAGGGCGCACCTTCTGAGGGTAATTTCGCCAATTGTCCAAATACAACTGTAAATACTACCATTGTCAAAAAAGGACGAATTAACGCCCAAATAATACCAATGACAGTTTGTTTATATCTAACTAAAATATCTCTCCATGCTAGGAAATAAAATAATTCTCGATAACGCCAGATGTCTTGCCAATATTGCTTTTCTGTACGCCCTGCTTCAATTATTAATTCTGGGTGAAAATTCGGTTCTTTCATAATATTTGAAATATCAATTTATAACCCGGAAATCTTTAACACTTTTATCGCCTAGCATCCGAGATTGTCTATAAGTAAACTCTCCCACAGAAGGATTAAGATGGGGATGAATTACACCTGTTGCTTGTTGCCAAAGTTCTGCCGGTGCAAGAGATAATTCATATCTAGATTCATGCTTATAGACATGATACCATTTTGTTTCTTGGCACTCTTCACACCAAAAAGCCTCTAGCCACTCACCATGTAAAGAAACCGTGGTTTTAGTATTAACTAAAATCATGGCTTCTCGACGAGAAATACCCCGTTTTTGGAGTTGTCCAGCTTGTTCGGTAAATAGTCCATATTTTTGGCTAACACTATCTATATAGCAGTTATGTATTGGACAATAGATAGCTCTGCGTTTAGAACGTTTCCGATTTCGATCACACCTTTTCTGCACTTTGGCCTCCTGATCATTAACTAAAAAATAGATCCTAAGAAGGTTGTATGGCAAGGACTGAGATCAAAAAGACCATCAAAGCCCAATTCCTGATTCAACATTGTTTGAGGTATTAATTTTTTTAGCTTAGGAACGTGGATTTATTAATTTACAATTCTTTGTAAAGACAGCGCAATCTAAGATTAGATTAACTCAATCAAGAGTTGTACTTTATTTAATTCACATTCTTATCTAATTTTTTCTGATTGGCTCATTTAAAGAGAATTTTTTACACCTATATTCTTTTGAAAATAGACTATGTTTTAAATTAGCATTGTTGCATAGTTTATTGTAGACAAATTGGCAAAAGGTTTGTAGGCTTGCAGATGAATCGGAAAAATCAACTTTTCTAGACTTGAGTAGATGTATTTGATAATTCAATCTCTCACTTTTGTAAAAAACTATGCTAATCGAGTGGTGTATCTGAATTTAGAAATACTAGATTGAAAGCAATTAAATGATAGTTAAAGATCAAAGTCAATATCTAATTTCCCGTTTTTCTTTAAGTTTAGACAATCTTTACAGCTTTTGACCAAAAACAGTTAAATTATAAATATTCTAAGAATATGTAACTTATCTACTGACAAATTTATCAATAATATATTTAGGAAAATGAAAGCTTACAGAGATTTTGCCAAGTTGTCCACTACAACTGATAAAACAGTGTTAATTTACAAATCAGTTAACTCTGCAAGTCCTATATTTAATTGAAATATCGAGTTAAAAATAAATTAGAAACTATATAAGGTTTGAGATGATAAAAACTACCTATGCTCTCCAGAATTTGTCTCATATAAATAGACAGCAGCATCAATCTACACCTTTCATTGACACAGTTCAGTCAGAAGAGAGTAATGAAGGTGGATTAAACTTAGGCAAATTATTGGCGGTTATTCGTCGCAGAATCATTATAATTGCCATTGGCACAACCACTTTTGCCTTTGCTAGTGTAGGATTAGCTTTGAATAAACCTCCAATGTATGTGTCTCAATTTAGACTTTTAACTGAACCGATAACAGCTGAAGATAAAGTAGCCCAAGACGACAGGTATAACAGAGGTGATTCTAACAAAATAGATGAAACTAAGTTAAATATTTTACAAAGTCCTAAACTGATATATCCTATCACTCAAAAAGTCCAGATGTATTACCCAGGTAGCAGCGCACCTGAACTTAATATCAAAATCCTACCTAATACTCAAATTTTAGAAGTTACTTACCAAGATCCTAACCCTAAGAAAGTTTTGTTTGTATTAAATCAAGTATCTGAATCATACTTAAAATACAGTTTAGATGAACGCCAAACAGAAACTAAATTGGGAATTAAATTTGTTGAAAAACAATTGCCACAACTACTAACGAGAGTAGAAAATCTTCAGTCACAACTACAAATTTTTCGGCAAAAATATGGGCTGATTAATGCTGAAGTTCAAGGACAGGAACTTGCTAGTCAATTTAACCAAATTGTACAGAAACGGCTAAATACAGAAATGCAATTAGCTAGAACTAAAACACTCTATACTAGTCTGCAAAAACAGTTGAGACTGGAAACTGATGAAGCAGAGGCTATTTCCATATTGAGTGAGTCTCCTGATTACCAGAAGCTATTAAGCCAACTCCAAGATAGAGAAACTGCAATTGCTATAAAATCATCTGAATATACAGAAAATAGTCCAAATATTCAAACCCTGCTGATTCAAAAACAAAATTTACTGGATTTAGTAGGCAGAGAAAAACGGCGACTTTTGGGAATAAAATTGTCAAACACAAAAATGAATTCCTTAGATTCAGTTACACCAAATTCGGCTCGTCTGCGAGAAATTCAAAAATTTCTTGAGATAAATAAACAAATTGAGGTATTAAAAACAGAAATCCAATCTCTTAATCAAGCTGAAAGTTCTTTGGGGCAACAAATTAAACGCTTTCCCTTTATTATTCGTCAAAAAGATGATTTAGAACGGCAATTAAAAATTTCTGTTGATAATCTTAATCACTTTTTAACGGAACGGGAAAGATTACGCATAGACTCAGCTCAAAAGCAGATACCTTGGCAGATACTTACTCCTCCTAGTCAGCCTAAAAATATTGCACCAAGTACCATAGAAAATTTAATTTTAGGAACAATTTTAGGTTTATTATTAAGCACAGGATTTGCTTTTATTATAGATAAGCTCAACAACGTATTTTATGACTTTGAGGAAGTTAAAGATAAAATTAAATTGCCAATATTAGGGAATATTCCTCATATTAGGTTTGAAAAGAATGGTAAGCTTTATCGAAAACAGAATAGCTCAAACTTCTGGGAATCTTTCCGCTCTATTTATACAAATATTTCTTTTTTAAATGGTGATAGTTCTCTCCGTTCTCTAGCAGTTATTTCGGCTGCTCCTGGAGATGGTAAATCAACAATTGCTTTTTACCTAGCTCAGACAGCAGCAGCAATGGGTAAACGGGTGTTGTTGGTAGATGCAAATTTGCGTCATCCTAGTATCCATAAAATGTTGGACTTACCGAATACAAAAGGATTAAGCAATCTGATTTCTGAAGGACTAAATTTTGAGAATGTTATACACACAAACAGTAGCAGTATTGGAGAAAAAAATTATGATGTGACGAAAGCGACTGCAAAAGATATGGGAAAATCATCTTTAGAGCATAACTTGTTTATATTGACTACTGGAGAAATTCCCCCAAATCCCACAATTTTGCTGTCATCTCCTCAGATGCAAAGCTTGACAGAACAATTTAAACAAAATTTTGATTTAATCATATATGATACATCGCATCTATTAGGTTTTGCAGATACTAATCTGCTGAGTAAATACACAGACGCAAGTATTTTGGCTATAAGAGTAGGTAAAACAAACCTTTCTGTTTTAGCCAAATCATTAGAGCAATTAAATTTCTCTTCTACTCCTATTTTGGGTGCGATTGCTATTGATAATATATAGGAATTTGGTTTAATTAATGCCTGTTCCCTGTTAAGAGTTCCCTTCTCTCAACTTCTCGGTTTAGCATAACAAGTACCGAATAACCTAAAATTTTTACAACTCAACAATATAAATAAAAAGATGCTAACTACAAAAAATGAAATTCAATACTTAAATTCATCTATGGAATTTGAAGTTTCAAGAAAGCCTGCCAAAATTGATATTATTGGCTCTCCTGTTACTGCTTTACCTTTTGAGGTACAAATAAATATCATATTAGAATGGGCGATGAATAAAGTTAGCAAAGTTATTTGCGTATCGAATACTCATATGCTTGTAGAGGCTTATTGGCATCCAGAGTTTTGCTCTGTTTTAAAGAGTGCGGATATTGTGACTCCTGACGGAATGCCGCTGGTTTGGATGTTGAAACTAATGGGTGTACATGCTCAAAACCGCGTTGCTGGTATGGATATTCTTTTATCTTTGTGTAAATTAACTCCACTAAGAAACATTCATCTTTTTTTCTTAGGTGCTGATGTAGTAACTCTAGAGAAGATGAGAAGGAAGTTAGAGCGTGTCTTTCCAAATGTAAAAATTGCTGGTATGGAGCCTTTTCCATTTCGTCCACTCACACACGCAGAGGATGAAGCTATTATCAAAAAGATTCATGATAGTGAGGCGGGAATAGTTTTAGTGGCTTTAGGATGTCCAAAACAGGAGTTATGGATGAACCAACACAAAAACAAAATTCAGGCTGTAATGATTGGCTTGGGTGGGGCATTTCCTGTCTTTGCAGAAAGTCATAAAAGAGCGCCGTATTGGATACGTCATTTAGGTTGTGAGTGGTTATATCGTTTGATTCAAGAACCATTGAGACTATTTAGTCGCTACAGTACAACTATCCCAACTTTCATGTGGTTAGCTTTAAAGCAAATCTCAAATTTGGCTCTAAGTAGGTTTACTATGAATTTACCGTAAGTGATTAGTGATTAGTTGTTGGTTATTCATTGTCAATTAGTAATTACTAATTAGTATCTTTTAAAAAGCCTAAAATTGCTGCATTGACAACATCAGCAGCACCTGTGGAGGCATCATGATAACAATTCTGCAAAATTTGTAAGCGAGAATTGGGGAGATATTGATGTAATTTTTCTGCATGACTAACAGGAAACCAACTATCTTGATCACCCCATAAAATTAAAGTTGGACATTCAATGTTTTTGAGATTTTTTTGAATATTACTCAACATATTAGGCTGATTTGTGCGGAAATTCTCGATTTCTTTGGCAGCAATTTGTAATTCTTCGGCAACTTTGACTACAGTTCCCGGAATTTCAATAAATGGGTACGTAATCCAATAAATATCTTCTTCGGTTAATAATGAGGGATCATATAATACCTTGCGTCTTTCTGTTCCCATAACTTGTCTAACTAAAGGTGCAAACCAATATGCTAGACGTAAATAATCAATTGCATGGATGATTTCTATTGGTGTTTGTGCCAGCAAATCCATAGCCCAATGAGGTAATGTTTCCGTGAAAATAGGAGCATTAATGACTACTAAACGTCCGATTAAATGAGGACTGACACCTGCTAATCCCAAGGAAATTAATGCCCCTATTGATTCTGCCACAATGATAGGTGGTTCATCACATAAACCCTGAATAATGCGTTTTAATTCAATAATTTGATGTCCATTTTTTTCTCGACGGGATAATGGCTTTTCGGAAAAACCAAAACCTTTAAAATCACAACAAATTACGCGAAAATGTTGAGATAATGGCTTAATACTAAGCCGCCAATTATAACTCCAACTGCCTAAACCATGTAATAAAATTAGGGGTTTACCCGTACCTTTTTCACCATAGGCTATTTGAATTGGATAACCTTGAGAATCGGTAATAGTGAGATTTTGCCGCCCTTGAGGAAAATTATCTTGCCACCAATCTTTCATAACTTTATGTAGGAGTAATTTAACTACCAGTGATAACTTGCCATAATATTCTTATTAATATCACGGGGATGGATATTAAGAGAATAGCAATCAGAAATAAGCCGATAATCAAGAGGAGGATAAAGGAGTTATTTGCTTTTTTGTTTTTGTGAGGATCTTTTAGGGCTTCTTCTAATAAAATGATATTATAATTATTAGCTTTCCAGGCAAAATCAAAGAAGTCTCCTAACATGGGAATAGAGCCAACTAAGGAATCAATAATCACATTCATGACCATCCTTCCTAATGTGGCTGTAGATAGGCCTAATTGTGCGGCTTCAATGATAATATAAAAGGAAAATATTAGTCCTAGAGCGTCACCACATAAAGGTAGTAATCCAATGATTGGATCTAAACCGATTCCCACTTGTGTTCCGGGAATGGTAATTATATTATCTAGTATTTTACTAAGTTGACGTAAACGTTTTAATCGAGGTGCATAACCATCAGTTGTGATAGAAAAGTGTTCAGGAGAATTAGGCATTATTCATGATTTCCGGTGGGTGATTGACTTTCCTATTATCTCATTTTCTAACTGAAATTTTTCAGATTTATTTGAGAAATATATAGTTGTTGCTTGACTGTAATTTAAAATCAGATTTTTCTGTTTTAATTTTCAATTTTTAATTCTTCATTTCTTCACCGACAGTTACATTTAATTGGTATCCGACTAAAAGAACAAAAGCACTCATCCATAACCATAACATTAAAACAATAACAGCACCCACTGCACCATAAACTTTATTATAATTGCCGAAATTCTTAACATAGAGGCGAAATATTGCAGAAACTATGGCCCAAAAAATAGCTGCTAAAATTGCTCCTGGTATTAGTGGTGTATTTGTTTTACATTTGCTAGGTCCATAGCGATAAACAAAAGCAAAAGCGGTTGCAACTGTAGCCAATGCTAAAGGCCAACGTAAAAATTGCCAAAGATGGGATATAAAGATTAAATAAGTATTGTTATTTACGACAATTCCCAGGAGTAAATCACTAATAAATACTAAAAAAGAAGCCAGCATTAATAATAATATAGTCCCGATTGTTAAACCAAGAGATATAAGTTTTGCTTGCCAAAAAGGACGCATTTTTTTGGGGTGAATTTGTTGAATTTGATCTAAAGCTGTCATAGCGGTATTAATTGCCCCAGAAGCTGTCCAAAGGGTAATTACAAAGCTCAGAGAAAATAAACTACTATTTTTAGAATTAGCAATTTCATGAGTAGTAAAATCACGAATTAATATCCAAGCTTCTTGGGGGACAATTTTACTCAGTTCTGTCGCTAGTTGAATAAATGTGTTTCGTAAAGATTCTGCAAATAAACCAATTGCTGTTAGTAAGGCTATAATTGCCGGAAATAGGGATAACATGGTATTAAAGGCTATTTCCGCAGCTAATCCTAACAGTCTTGTTTCTATTGTCCTGGCAAAAGTTTTTTTCAATGTGCGCCATTTTAAGTGACGAAAAAAGCTGATAAAATGAAAATTGAACATATTTAAGGGGGTTCTGGCAGAGTTTATCAGGCCTCCTCAGTGATTATACTATAAAAATCTATAATGAAGCAGGTAGTGGCAAGACTATAGCTATTCAGCGACAAAGTACCAATTTAATTCAAACTTGAGCAAGAAAATCAGGCTCAAGCCCGGAAAAGTCTGACTATGGCTTTAGGTGATGTTATTGATCAATTGATCAACTATACTGCATTTTTTGTAGTAATATGTATTAAGGGAATGGAATTATATTTATGTTATGGTTCAAATTACTCAAGCACCAGTCAATTATTTTTCCTTTGCAGATTACTATGCTTATGATGATGGTACTGGAAATCGCTATGAATTAGTGGATGGAGAATTAGTTTTAATGCCTCCAGAATCAATTTTTTACTCCGATGTATCAATGCGATTATTGTTGGAATTGGCTAAAATAGTCCCTCTTTATTTATTAAAATATAAAGAGATTATGATTGAGGTAAGTGGACGTAGGGCTAAGGTACGAATCCCTGATTTACAGCACTTCCCGGTGTTATGAGGTACAGTAACAACAATTAGTGAACCAATTTTTTAAATGTTGAGGATTCATCAAATCGAGAGCAACAGAAATAACTTTATCAACTATTTC